>JALTHV010000076.1 GCA_027004315.1 Deltaproteobacteria bacterium | reverse complement strand
TAGCCTGTTAGGCTGTTAGGCTGTAGCCTGTTAGGCTGTTAGGCCAAAAGGTACCCTATAGTATATTATTCTAAAAAATACAATCAAACTAATAGACTGCAGCCTACAGCCTAATAAGCCTATCTCTTATTAAATTATGTCTAGCCGGGCCTTGGCTATCTTCTCAAAGGGAATACTAAAAATAACCTCCCCTGACGAGACAAGTACAAGGTCTCCTCTTATTCCCTGCAAAATACCCTTAAAATGTCTGCGGCCATCTATTGGCTCTCTAGTCTTGATCAGGACCTTGTGGTCAGCAAAACGCTCAAAATCTCCTCTCTTTTTGAGCGGCCGATTGATCCCTGGAGAAGATACCTCCAGACTGTATCGACCTGGCACAGGATCCTTTCCATCCAGGATATCTCCTACCAGATGACCAATCTCTGCACAGTCATCGACTGTCACGCCATCAGGCCTGTCTATGATAAGCCTCAGGACCCAGCCGGAAGGCCCTGGGCCGTATTCCACATCGACCAGTTCCATACCGCTATATGTCACTACTGGCTCGACCAAGGTCCTTACGATCTCTTTTATCTGTCTTCTGACGCTATCTGATTCCATAAAAAAAGTGGGCTTAGCCCACTTCATTAGCAGAGTATAATCGATATTTGTATTATGTTACCTAAATATCAAAAAGCCCCACTAATTGAAGTAAAGGCCTGTCTCGGCCGATGCTATATCGACATTAAGACAGTACAAACCTCAAAAAGGGATGGAGCGGGCGACGGGGTTCGAACCCGCGACCCCAAGCTTGGGAAGCTTGTACTCTACCAACTGAGCTACACCCGCCCAAAAATATCACTTTAACTTAGCCAAAAAGTCTACCAACTACCTACAAGCGATCTTCCATATTAAGAAGAGAACATAGAATGTCAAGAACTGCGAGTTTCTTAGGACCGAACAAATGCAAAGGGATCTACTTCCGGGAAAATGGGATTTTCCATCTCAAGCCTTTGTAATCTGCATATAGTAAGATCGGACCTGTCGCTGCTATTCCAGTAAAGGCCTGCCAGTATCCAGAATCGCTCCAGATCCTGGAAGAAAAATTCCTTCATTCGGTCAACAAAATGCCCATTTGAGATTACAAAAGGGACATCACTGTTCATGGCCTGGAGTACTTCTCTTGCTGCCTGCCTGACTATCCTCTCTGCAATCTGGTCATCCTGCCTGTTGGCCTTGAGATCAGATGCCATGGCCCCCAGCTCCCGAATGGCCTCATGGGAGTGCCTGTACATCCATGATACAGAGCCATAGAGCCACTTGTCAAATGTCCCCTTGTCACCCCAGGACGATGGAGTGATAAAGACCTCCTGATTTCTGGGATAACGGGCCAGGTAGGCACTGGGGGTAATCAGCTCTGTTTCATTCTGATCATAGTACATCTTTTTTAGCAAGAAGTAGAGAAAGTCAGTGCCTTCGTACCAGTGATGGCCAAAGAGTTCCGCGTCATACATTGCCACTACCAGAGGCTTTTTCCAGAACCAGTTTCTTATGTACCGGAAACGGAAATTTCTGGCCTCCATATAGTGTTGGGCATGCCTACTTGCCTTTTTAAGTGCCCATTCACTGACATAGGGCTCCTTGCGGTCACTCTTTCGGCTGGTAATACGATTGTACTTCAATGGGCCGCCTCTTATGTGGAACTCCAGATAATCAGGATCACCAGGGTAGCCTTCCTCACCGCTCCAGACCTGTCTTCCTGTCTCAGGATCTCTCGCAAAGGCTGCAACATTACTGCCCTTGACATAGACCGGTGCATGTGTGCCAAAGGCTATAGGACAGTCAGACTCCAGGACCGCGTGGGTCTCAGTAAAGAAATACCGGAGGCCGGCCTCCTCCACAAATTTTTCTATCCCAGGGACATAGGCACACTCAGGCAGCCATATCCCCAAGGGATCTCTTCCAAAGGTAGCCCGGTAGTCCAGGACAGCGGTCTGGATCTGCCCCCTGATCGATTCAGGATATGCCGTATAGAAGGGCAGAAAGGCATGGGTAGCTGCACAGGTAGAGATCTCGATGTATCCCTCGTCTTGAAATTCTCTGAATGCCTTGGTGAGATCCAGGTGGTATCTCAGGAAGCACTCTCTTACCTCAAGAAATCTCCTGAGGTGCATCCAGGCGGTATCGTGATAATGCTGGGCCTCACGCCTTGTACGATCAACTTCCGTCCTGGCCAGGCTTATGTGGGCCTCCATGTATCTCAGGAATTCTCCCTGGAGTAAAGAGGACCTCATCATGTTTGTTAGGGTAGGTGAGATGTCCATGGAGATACGAAAATCCACCCCCTCTGCTCTCAGACGTTCGAGAGTAAGGATAAGGGGGGCATAAGTCTCTCGAATAGCCTCATGGAACCACTCTTCAGGAAAGCCCATGGGTTGCCATATACCTGAGGTGCCATACCTCACTTTTCTGCGAAAGTATGGCAGGTGGGCATGGAGGTGAAAGATGTGCAGCCCTATCGAGTGCTCTGCCGATCCCATGACGGACTTAAGTTTACGTTGACTAGGGTGCCTGGATTCCTGCTCAATTTCCCTGTAAGATACGAGGTTGCCTCCAGGGGCCGTCCTGGCAGTCTGCACAGGATTTGATACATCGGTTAAGGGCTCAACCTCTCCCTTGGCTGTAATTGCCACCAGTTGCACCCTGTAGACCCTGTCCGGTGTGACCGAGAGATACCAGTTATCTGCAATACCTGTATCTATTTCTACATCGGTTTGGGGGTAAAGATGCCCTGCCCAGTCATGGAATATCCTGACGCAGGTACGTATCCTCCTGAGATCGCCCCCTGAAACCCTATCAAGGGTCTCCACCAGCCTTTTTTGGTCAAGGTGCCAGTATGCGAAGATACGTCCTTCATCGATGGGCAATAACACGATCTGATCTGGTCTTGGCGGGACAGTAGCTATATTTGATACAATGATAGCAGGACTCAGGTCCTCTTTGCCCTTCTCTTTTGGTCTTATCGTCAGGACGGCCTGGTAGGCAGCTCCATCCTGGATATCTGTAAACAGCCAGTCAGTCCCCTGGAGTACAGGGTGGCTCTCTCCCTGAGGCCTTATACCTTCAGGCCCGAGTCTGTTGAGTTGGATACAGACATCTACGTCTTTCCAGGCCAATCCATTGAGGGCCAACAGATCCTCTTCAACCTTTTCCCAGTATGCCTCAGGTATATTCCACCATGCCTTAAGCTGTATGATGTCCTCTTCCCAGATCTCCCTCTTTAACTCCATAAACGGAAGGGGATGCCCAACTACAAGCTTCAGAGAGGCCAGTTCCTGAATTATGGCCGGCGGCCTGAATTCTAATCTGAATAGTGTCTTAAGAACTGTATGATTAGATGCTTGGATGGCTTCAAGGTCCGCTCTTGGCACTACCACAAAAGAGACCTCCCTTAAGGCCCCGAGGACTGTGGCATGATTGGAGAGCCCTGTAGGGAGCCACTCCTCCTCTACAAATCCCATTGATGCCTCCGGCCACCTGATTACATGTAGGAAGAGGTCTATGTCCTTTCCCCAGTCAAGCCCGGACGATATCTCTACGTCCCTTCGTATCTCTTCCCAGTCCATATCCATCCATGTCAGGTGATGGCGCCTTTCGTTTTCGGAAATCAGGGATACCTTGGGCGTGTAGTGACTGGCAGTAGAAAGCCGTAGCTCAAAGCGCTTTTTTCTGATAAGGCGGAATTCTACCGGGCCATCAACATCCAGATAGAACTCGGCAGAGAGGAGGTGTGAGACCTTCTTCCCCAGGACTGGCACCTCTTCTTTTTCCTTATAGGCCTCTAAAAACAGGTCCTCTTCGGCCGTATTTACCCGCCTTGAAAGTTCCCTGCTCCAGGTTGCCTTAATAAGGTTTCCGACGACCTCTACAGTCATATCCTGGGTTGAAAAGGTCTTACAAAATATGTCGGAGCTAAGAAGAGGTCTCTTTTGTTGTATAGTAGTCACTGTAGATCCTTTTGAAATAGAGAATAATTATGCGATAAAGTCCCTTGTAAAGGCCCATAAGGGTCTGGATTCAGAAGGCAGACTCGAAAAATCCATCCATTCCCTGCGAGTAGGGTGTAAGAGCCTTATTCTATAGGCATGGAGACCTATAGAGAGGTCAGGTAATGGGCTACTGGCACCATATTTGACATCACCCAACAGGGGACATCCCATGCTGGCACATTGTACCCTCAGTTGATGCGGACGACCGGTCGCTGGCCTCAATTCCAGCAGAGAGATGCCATCCCGCGTACCAAGCAGTCTCCAGGAGGTCTTTGCAAATTTCCCCCCTGCACCATTAGGACCTGGAGGGGATATCCGTACTACGTTTTTGGCCCTGTCTTTTTTGAGTATATGTTCAAGCACTCCCTGTTCAGATGGAGGCCTTCCAGTAGCCAGGGCCAGGTAAGTCTTGGTCATTACATGGGCCCTGAGCTGTTCAGAGAGACGAGAAGCGGCCTTTGACGTAACGGCAAAGCAGACTATCCCTGAGACTGGACGGTCAAGTCTGTGGACAACTCCAAGAAAGACGTTCCCAGGCTTATTCCTGGTCTTTTTCAGGTACATCTTGCCCCAGTCCAGCAATGATGTGTCCCTGCTGGAATCAGGTACCGTAGGGACACATGCAGGTTTTGAGAGTATCAGGAGGTGATTGTCCTCGTACACAACCTCTATATGTCTTAGATGTATCACTAAAGAAGCACCCTGTAATCGATTAT
>JALTHV010000075.1 GCA_027004315.1 Deltaproteobacteria bacterium | reverse complement strand
ATCATATTGGCCTATAGTCAGATTTCTCCAAATAGCATCTGAAGGAGATCCAATACAGGAAAGAAAGGAGTCAGGAATACCGGCTCAGACAGGCCAGGATCCCTTGGGACTGGACCTTAGAGACATTTCCCTTTGACAGGCAGCCGGGTATCAACAGGGCGCAGATTCACGAACTGACCGGATTGTCCTTTATGGACAGGACAGACAATATTGTCTTTATAGGTCCTCCAGGGACAGGAAAGACCGGCCCGGCTATAGGTCTGCTCCGTAAGGCCCTTGTCTCTGGTCATAGGGGCCGTTTCTATAATGCCCAAGACCTCCTGGATGAGATCTACGCCTCCATGGCAGACCGCACAACACCAAAGCTGCTCGGCCTGCTTGCCCGATATGACCTATTTCTCATTGATGAGCTGGGATACCTGACCCTGAAACCAGAACAGGCAAATGCCTTCTTCAAGCTCATGGATAGACGATATGGTCGAAGATCCACCATATTTTCCAGATTACCAGTACCGTTTCAGTCTCTTTCTCCTTTCCTGGAAAATTCTACTCGTATTACACCAATGCATAGAAACAGGTGTGCATGGGGTGGGTCAGTTTTGATGAGCGTTGAAGACCATAAGTTTATAAACTAACTCCGTCCCCTAATTCACACGAGGCCGATTTGAAAGATAAATAAAGCAGCAAAAGTACCAACGTCCCCTATTCCCCCCACAACACCATTGTTTTCTTTTTGCCAGTCGTTATCTTTTTCTAAATGTCAATCCAAGTTGATCGGCCGCAGATTTTAACCTTTTATCTACTGTCCACAGTTGTACCCCGCTCAATAGAGCAGACGCTAAAAGGTGAACATCGACGAAACCAATACCTTTGCCCATTAGGTGATTTTGTTCAACAAAAGATAAAAATTCGTCAAATTCGATCGTCTGAGCCATTGGAAGAGACTGAAGTAAGGAGATGATTTCATTCCGGTTCGTCAAATTACCACATGCAAGCTCGCCAATGATAAATGGATGGCACATAACCTCAGCATCCATTAGCAGCTTCTCAAGCTGCCGGCTGCCTTGACGTAGGTGAGTAATCCATATTGAAGTGTCAGCAAGAATCATATCCGTTTTAGGCAGATCTTCGTCTTGGAATGGAACTTAGATTTTTTTCGGTTCCACCAAGTTTGGCAAGTCGCCTGCTGCTTTCACGGGCAATTAAAGCTTCTAACCCAAGCCGCACCAAAGAGGTTTTCTCCTTAACACCTGTCAGCTGTGATGCCTTTTCCAATATCTTGTCTTCTATATTCAGTGTTGTTCTCATATGCATCAATATGCATCGATTATGCATGAATGTCAATAAAAATTTGAATATAATCCATCTGGCAGACTTCTCTAAATAGCATCAATTAAGGGCTATTTTTTTGGACATTTTTGGGAGCAGAGCCGACATCATACAGAAGGCGTTTTCCATTGCGAAGCCTTATTTCTTTTTCGTTAAGCGCTCTGCACAATTGTATCTGT
>JALTHV010000074.1 GCA_027004315.1 Deltaproteobacteria bacterium | reverse complement strand
CCTTTTTGGGTGGGATATATTCCTCCACCTGAGAGCTAAACAATATGGCCCCTACCTTGTCATTGGTCCGGATGGCCAGGAAGGCCAGCATCCCTGCCACCTCTGCCAGGAGCTCTCTCTTGAATTTTTTTCTGGTCCCAAACAGCAGGGAACCAGACAGGTCCAACAAGAGTATGACAGTGAGTTCCCTCTCTTCATGGAATACCTTTACAAAGGGGCGGCCAAAGCGTGCAGAGACATTCCAGTCAATGGTCCGGATGTCATCCCCGGGCTGGTAGTCCCTGACTTCTGCAAATTCCATCCCTCGCCCCTTAAAGGCACTCTCGTACTGGCCTGCAAACAGGTCGTTGGCCAGGTGTCTGGTCTTAAAATGGAATCCCTGGATCTTTTTTAACAGCTCCCTGGGTATCATGGGACCTCGATCCGCTCCAGCAGTGTCCCTATCAGGTCATCAGCAGCCTTTTCTTCTGCCTCTGCCTCATAGCTCAGGATAATTCGGTGTCTGAGTACATCAGGTGCCATGGACTTGACGTCCTGTGGAGTCACATAGCCACGCCCATTCAGAAAGGCATGGGCGCGTGCGGCCTGGCCAAGCCATATAGAGGCCCTGGGCGAGGCCCCATAACTGATCATGGGCCCCAGGTTTAGGCCAAACTCCTCTGGATAACGTGTCGCCCTGGAGATACGCACGATGTAGTCCATGATCTTCTCTTCCATGTGTATGGATCGCATTATCTCTTTTGCAGACTCGACACGAGAGACATCCACTATCCCCTTGACCTCTTTGGCGACCCCCCTTTCGACCCGCTGCATGATCTCCTTTTCCTCTTCAGCAGAGGGATAATCCACCTTGATCTTCAGCATAAATCGGTCTATCTGTGCCTCGGGAAGTGGATAGGTCCCCTCCTGCTCAATAGGATTTTGGGTCGCAAGGACCAGGAAGGGCCTCTCAAGGGGAAAGGTGGTCTCCCCAATGGTCACCTGCTGTTCCTGCATGGCCTCCAGGAGGGCGCTCTGGACCTTGGCAGGTGCCCGGTTGATCTCGTCTGCCAGGATAATATTGTGAAAGATCGGCCCCTTCTTGATCTCAAAAGATGCAGTGTCAGGCCTGTAGATCTGGGTCCCCAGGATATCTGCCGGCAACAGGTCTGGAGTGAACTGGATTCTCTGAAAGGTCGTCTTGATCGTAGCAGCCAGGGTCTTGACGGCAGTTGTCTTGGCCAGACCCGGAAGGCCCTCCAGGAGCAGGTGGCCATCACACAGGAGCCCTATCAGCATCCTCTCGATGAGCTCCCTCTGGCCTACCACGACCTTCTCTACCTCTGCCATGACCTGCCTGAGGACCAGGCCCTCTCTTTCTACATTCTGGGTTATTTCCTGGATATCCATTGATCTTCTCCTAGTAACTTTGATGTAACCGATCACAGGGTGCTTCTTTTTCCAACATGCTCTCGCACTCCTCACCCTGCCCTCTCCCCCAGGGGAGAGGGTTTGGGTGAGGGGGAACA
>JALTHV010000073.1 GCA_027004315.1 Deltaproteobacteria bacterium | reverse complement strand
CTGTGAACCAAAGAAAAACAGGTCATCACCCTGGGGATCTGACTCGTTCGTGATAAAATTGTAGGCCTGCCGATATGCATCAATCCCATTAATGAAGGCCTGCCTGGCACTGGTGAGAGAACTGGCCCCCTCACTGGAACGGAGCCTTAACAAATTAGGATACCTGTCCAATAGGTCCCTCTGGATATTGAATACGCCCATATTATATTTTACCATTATGTCGTGGAGGTCTATATCCAGATCATAACTGCTTACAGACAGAAGAAGGCCCTTGAGTGTATATAAGGCAGATCTAAAGATAAGGACATCTCCATAATCTACCTCAACTGCTGTGTCCCCTGTCTCGGCAGAGGTAATGGTCGTTGTAAACGACGGGGTAACAACTGAAAGGTTAGCAAGCGCATTATCGATCAGGTCCACAAATGGACCGGCAAGAAAGGCCCTGACCTGACTTCCGCCAGGAGTGGTATCAGGAAGGGTAATCGATCCCGCTGTCTTTGGAGGCAGATCTACAGGCAGATCGGGCAGGCTGTCCTTTGAATTGCGCGTAAAACCAAATGCCTCATAGAGATCCCGAAGCGTCTCCATGCCTGGGCCGTTTCCATGCTCCAGGGCAAAGGTCCCAATCCGGGTCACGGCATAGAACAGGTTTGCCTCCTCGTCTGATGGGTCGGCTGCCACTGCCTGTCCAAATTTGACATTTGCAGCAACAATTCCTGAATAGGTAAAGTCTCCATTATTGAATAATAAGGCCCTGCCCTTGGCTACCAGCGCCTGAGAAGTATTGTCTGCAAAAGTGTAAGAACCACTCAAGCAAACAAGACCAATTAACAAGATTGACAAGTAGATCTTTCGCACTTTAATACCCTCCTTACAGTAAATTGAACAGTGAAGACACCTGGCGGTCTCTTTCGGACTTATGGTATCTTCACGGCATATTACGAAAAAATTGGATTCAAAAAGACATCAGTAAATAAGTGATTTCCGGTCCTCTTCTGCCCTGAGATCGTCAGGGTAAAAGGATGGTCACACTCTATCTCCCCCTTCCCTGGAATCAATCGGACCTGATCGGTCAATAGCACCCTGTCGCTGGACACGAACCTTACGTTTCCAATAAACAGAATATCTCTTTTTATAAGCCTTATTTTTCCTGAATCCGCAGAAATGGTAGAGACCTTTGCCCCTTCACCGTGCAGTTTGATTCGGACCGGAGTCATAGTCACTGAGTATATCCGTTTTGAAGAGATGGGTGATAGGGTCTTTCCTGAGAATAGGTCCTTATAGGTCGGCCTCTGATTCCTTACCTTGCCAGGCAATGAGAAATGCTCCCTACCTGGCTGTCCTCTCTGGATATTATCTGGATAGATTGCCAAAACAGCATTAACAAGTCTGGCCTCATCCATGAGGCCGAACCTCAAAAAGCCCAGCCTCTTCTTCTCTATAAGGAATCTGTCGGCCTTAATGCTTATGACTCGCCTATTGCCTGAAAAGCCTTCGTAACAAAATCCGTC
>JALTHV010000072.1 GCA_027004315.1 Deltaproteobacteria bacterium | reverse complement strand
TGATTTAAGATAACCAGTGGCGTCTTGCCTCAGGTGTAGACCATGAAAAGAAACAGACCCTATCAGATACCTCCCAATGTAACAGATATTATCCTCGAAAGTGTCTCTGATGGAGTGTTTACTGTAGATCATGACTGGCGCATCACCTCCTTCAACCGTGCCGCTGAAAAGATCACAGGCATTCCGCGAGATGAGGCCATAGGGAAACACTGCTGGGAGGTCTTCCGCTCCAATATATGTGAAACAGATTGTGCCCTTCGCCGTACAATGAAACAGGGGAAGGCCTTCGTCGATAGCTCTGCCTATATTGTGAATACTGATAAACGCCGGATCCCAGTGGTAGTGTGTACCTCCCTGCTCAGAGATGAAAAGGGCACGGTGCTCGGTGGGGTGGAAACGTTCCGCGATATGAGCCTGCTCGAAGAATTACGTAAGGAGCTGGAGGGACGTTTTCAGGTAGCTGACATAGTGAGTCGCAGCCCATCCATGCATAGGATATTCAGGATTCTGCCCCAGGTAGCGGAGAGTGACAGCACGGTATTGATCCAGGGAGAGACCGGAACGGGGAAGGAACTTCTGGCCCACGCTATCCACGAGTTAAGCCATCGAAAAGGGAAGCCATTTGTTGCTATCAACTGCGGGGCCCTGCCGGATACCCTACTGGAATCGGAACTCTTTGGGTACAAGGCCGGGGCATTTACCAATGCCACCAAAGATAAGCCAGGGCATTTTGCCGTTGCCGAGGGTGGCACCATTCTGCTGGATGAGATTGGCGATCTCAGCGCCGAGTTTCAGGTACGGCTCTTGCGTGTGCTTCAGGAGAAGACATTCCAACCACTTGGTGCCACGCGACCTGTCAAGGCAAATGTGCGTGTTATTGCCGCCACAAACAAGGACCTTGCCGATTTGGTGAAAAGGGGCAAATATCGGCAGGATCTCTTTTACCGGATTAATGTGATCTGTTTAGATCTTCCACCTTTGAGGGAACGTAAGGAAGATATCCCCTTACTTGTCGAGCACTTTATTTCCAGGCTGAAGAGGCTGCGTGGCAGACATGTAACGGGAATCAGTCAAGAGGCACTCTCAGTTCTCATGTCACATGACTATCCTGGTAATATCCGGGAACTGAGAAACATCATCGAGCACGCCTTTGTGCTCTGTTCTGAAGGACAGATTGAGGTCAGTTGTCTGCCTAGAGGTCTGGGAAGTCCAATCTCTCGTCCATCAGCGAACAGGACAATAGATGCCGCAGTACAGTCAGTGGAAGCACGGGTGATTATTGATGCCCTCGAACGTAATAGTTACAATCGTCTTGCAACCGCAAAAGATCTTGGGATGCATAAGAGTACTCTGTATCGAAAGATCAAAAGACTGGGGATTGAGCGAGGGATTGCTTCAAAGTTTAAAGGTTATAGGGCCTCAACCGGGAACCGTGAACGTTGAGCCACCGTTAGATGTAGATGGCAGGCAGGTCCTAACTGCTCTTTAGTAACCGTTCACACCCCCCTGTTGCAACCGTCATGTCTCCGG
>JALTHV010000071.1 GCA_027004315.1 Deltaproteobacteria bacterium | reverse complement strand
CTTCACCTGCCTGTCGGCAGACAGGGATCCCCGCCCTGCGGCGACGCCCTCTTGAGACGTCATCCCAAATTATGCACTGCAAAAGGGGTCAAAAGTGATTTTTTATTTTGATATCAGCATATTGCTATATTGAAAGCCGTCACTGAAAATTCACCTTTTGGGTGAAGCAAAAATCATCCTGTTTTTTGCCCCCTTTCGCAGCCCTTCGGGATTGGCGATTTTGCCCAATCTTCTTTGTTGCTCAGGGTTCGGAATACCCAACCATCAAGCGAGCACAGCGAGCGGGTGGACAATTGCTTTGAGTCTCTTGCCTACAAAATTAGCATGGGCCAATAACTGATTGAAAAACAACACGCGATGCCAGTTGATTTACAGGACAGCCACATATAGCGGTAAACAGCATATATGGCGACCGGTGCCAGGAAGCCCAACCGGCAACTGGCAGAACCTACGAAATTCCAAAATGACGTGCTCAAGGCCTTTGGATACCATGTAAACGACAGTTGGGTCCTACAACAGACAGGGGCTTAATGTACTGTTATCTTAGAACAAAAAGCCTGGTGCGGCAGCTTATCCCTGAAAGTCAAGTCATATTCACCTTGACACTGTGGCATAAAATAGCTACTTCTAAAAATAAAGTGGCTACAAAGGATGGAAGTTTCTATGATCAGTGCAGGTATCAAGGAAATCAAAAATAACCTGAGCCGTTACCTGGCGCATGTAAAAGGTGGGGAAGAGGTCCAGATAACAAAAAGAGGAAGACCAATTGCCAGGATCGTTAAAGAAAATCAAGTAAATAAATCCATTCGCAAAGCGCTTGGACCGCTGCTTGAAAAAGGCTTGATAGCGTTACCGACCAGGAGCATTAACAGAAACCAGCTTGCCCCTGAAGAAGTCCCTGGAAAACCTGTATCTGAGATGGTCATCGAGGATCGACGGTGATTTTATATTTGGATACAAGTGCACTCGTGAAGAGATACCTCAAGGAGGAGTATTCAAACGAGGTTATTTCACGTTGGGAAAAGGCCGAGGAAATCGTCACATCTTCAGTAGCATACGCAGAAACCATGGCCTGCTTTTATCGAAAGAAACGGGAGGCAGAGCTTAGTCATAAGTTCATCGGAAAAATAGCGGATTTATTTCGCATGGACTGGAAGAGCTTTATCCGTGTGGAGGTAAACGACGAACTGAACCAGTACATTGATATGGTTGTGGAAAAACATCCTCTGCGCGGCTTCGATGCCATTCATCTTGCGTCCGCCTTGATTATTCATGAAAAACTGCCGGAAGATTTCCTTTTTGTTTGTTTTGATCATAGGCTTGCCCGCGCTGCCCATGAAGAAGGCCTCATGGCGTTTCCTCCCGAATCATAACGAGTGAAAAGCAGACAGGCATCGAAAATGGAATTTAATCTTTGACATTGCCTCCTGAGATACTAGAGATACTATAAATCTTTGTATTATGGCACGACCTTATCGCTGCAAGCAGAAGACTATATAGGGTGGGACTGGGACCCATTAGCAAATGGGGAG
>JALTHV010000070.1 GCA_027004315.1 Deltaproteobacteria bacterium | reverse complement strand
CCTTTCATTCTATTGAACATATTGACGAGCCACGCAAGGAAATAGGCCCGCAGCAGATGGAAATGTTTGACATCACGGGCAGGCAACTGAAGGGCTGGACCAACAAACTCATCTGGGGAGACAACAAGCTTGTTTTATCATCTCTTGTAAATGGCCCTATGCGAGAAGAGATTGAAAAAGAAGGAGGTGTAAAGCTTATTTATATTGACCCGCCCTTTGCGGTAGGAGCAGATTTTTCCTATCAGATTGAGCTGAATGGCGATAGTGTAACCAAAAAGCAGTCTATAATAGAAGAAATTGCTTACAGAGATACATGGGGAAAGGGCATTTCATCCTACCTTTCCATGATGTATGAACGGCTGAAACTGATGCACGAACTGCTGGCAGAGGATGGGAGTATTTACGTGCATTGTGATTGGAGGGCTGATGGTTATTTAAGATTAATTATAGATGACATATTTGGAAAGGAGCAATTTATTAATCATATAGTGTGGTGTTACACGGGACCAGGGTATTGGAAAAATCGATGGGTAAGAAAACATGATGACATATTTATGTATACTAAAAGTAAAAACTATATTTTTAATCCATATTTTGTTGATTATAAAAGCGGAATACATGTTAGCAAAAATGGGCAGGTACTTACATATGGAGGAGGAATTAAAGAAAGTAATGCAGAGAAGTTAGAAAAAAGGGGGAAGCCAAAGGAAGATTGGTGGGAGGATATATTTACTGTTGATCGAGTCCGACGGGAAATGCTTGGATATGACACCCAAAAACCCGAAGCCCTCTTAGATCGCATTATCAAAGCCAGCAGCAACGAGGGCGATTTGGTTGCCGATTTCTTCTGTGGCAGCGGCACAACAGCAGCCGTAGCGGAAAAGCTGGGCAGAAAATGGATTGCCTGTGACCTGGGGAGGTTCGCCATTCATACTACCCGTAAGCGCATGATCCAGGTACAGCGAGAACTGAAAAAAGCGGGCAAGCCCTATCGCGCCTTTGAAGTGCTTAACCTGGGCAAATACGAACGTCAGTTCTTTTTCGGCGTGCCTGCCAATATCCCACAAGACCATCAGGAAAAACTACTGGAAGCCAAACAAGAAAAGTATGTCAATCTCATTCTGGAAGGCTATTCCGCCCAGCGGATACAGGGGCACAAATACCTGCACGGCAAAAAGGCAGGCCGTTTTGTACATGTGGGTCCGCTTTCAGTGCCGGTCACCAAAACCCTGGTGGGAGAGATATTTGAAGAATGCCGCCAAAACCTGATTACGCAGGTAGATATCCTTGGTTTTGAGTTTGAGATGGGGCTTGTGCCCTACATCAAGGAAGAGCTGCGTCAACAGGGCGTGGATATCCGCCTGCGCTATATCCCCAAAGAGGTATTTGATAAACGGGCAGTGGCAAAAGGTCAGGTTAAATTTTATGATGTGGCTTACGTGCAGGTTAAACCGCACATCAAAGGCAAAACAGTCAAAATCGAACTGAGCAATTTTACCACTTACTACACGCAGGACGACCTGGAAGAACTGG
>JALTHV010000069.1 GCA_027004315.1 Deltaproteobacteria bacterium | reverse complement strand
AGATGACTCTTGATTCTAGAAATCGGCTTGACTATATTTTAGTTATATGTATGCAGAATCCACTCTAAAATTCGAGAATTTGATTCTATCCAAAAATATCAGAAAAAGGTACCAGGAACAGGAACGTCTGGTTCTCTGCCCACAGGCCTGCATCAGCAGTGAGACAAAGGGAAGGCTTCATCCTATTGAACCCTGCTGCATCAGGACCCCCTTTCAGAGAGATCGGGACCGTATAGTCTATTCCAAGGCCTTCCGCCGTCTCAAGCATAAGACCCAGGTATTTTTGTGTCCCATGGGAGATCACTATCGTACCCGTCTTACTCATACGCTGGAAGTATCTGAAATTGCAAGGACAATTTCCAGGGCACTTCGCCTGAATGAAGATCTTACAGAGGCAATAGCCCTAGCTCACGACATTGGACATACCCCTTTTGGGCATGCAGGTGAAACTATATTGAATGATATTGTACCTGGAGGATTTTCTCACCGCCGTCAGGGTCTAAGGGTAGTGGATGTCTTGGAAAACGGTGGTCAGGGTCTCAATCTCACTTACGAGGTGCGTGACGGGATACTAAAGCACTCAAAGGGTTTTGGAGATATCATCCCTGAGGACCCGAGTGAGTGGGCATGTACTATTGAAGGAAGAGTCGTCCGGATAGCAGATGTTATTGGCTATCTGAACCACGATCTGGATGA
Source organism: Deltaproteobacteria bacterium (assembly GCA_027004315.1). Lineage (GTDB taxonomy): Bacteria > Desulfobacterota > Dissulfuribacteria > Dissulfuribacterales > UBA3076 > JALTHG01. The sequence continues at coordinate 13,541 of JALTHV010000069.1, read as the reverse complement.
TGCAATTAGAAGTAAGGTGATTCATGAAGAGGACGTGCCATCAGACTGTAAAGATGTCTTAGGAGAAAACCATAGCATGCGGATCTCGACCATGATCAACGACGTCATAGCAATGACCAAGGTAGTAAATGGAGAGATGCTGCTCAGCATAAGTCCTCATGTCTATGATGCGATGACCAAACTCAGGGCCTTTCTATATGACAATGTCTACAGGGCGCCTCAGGTGCACAATGAATTTGAAAAGGCCAGGAAGCTCCTCTTCGATCTCTATGACTATTTTCTCAAGAACAAAGATGCCTTTATCGTGGAAAACAGCAGGATGTTTGAAGAAAAGACCATAAAAGAAGATGATACTCCCTATGAGCGCAGGGTCTGTGACTTCATTGCTGGAATGACTGACCGCTATGCACAAAATTTATACTCGAGAATTTTTATGCCCTCGTCGTTGGTCTAGTGTAAGCGTTTACATTCTTCCCTCCTGGCCAGCGGCAGCATTTTGAAAGGTTTCAGGGGCAGCTTAATGCACAAAATCAGGGCACTCTGCCTATTAATCCGCACTGAAACCCTTCAAAATGGTATCTATTCAATAAACAGGGGCAGTTGAATGAAAAAGGATGTCACCGCAGAGACGCAAAGGACGCAGAGTAAAATACTTTTCCCTTTGCCATTGAGAGGATGGCAAAGGGAAATCGATGCCTTTCCAGTAGGATACTTTTTGTTTTTCGCCCTCTCAGCGAAAAACAAAAACAGATAGTCCTTTGCGTTCTCGGCGTCTCTGCGGTGAAAATAAAGCTGGAAAATCTCATTACCTCTATTTATTGAGAAGTTACTCAAAATGCTACTGCTGGCCGGGGACGTGAACAGTTACGGTCTAGTCATATTGGTGCCGGAGGCGAGAATCGAACTCGCACAGGCAAAAGCCCACTGGATTTTGAGTCCAGCGCGTCTACCAGTTCCACCACTCCGGCAACCTCCTCCTGATAACAAAACCGGACTTCAGTGTCAATCACTTTAACTCAAATTATGCAGGAGACCAGAGATCCGGTCCCATATCCTTTCTGCAAGCTCTTCCTTGTGCAGGAGCGGCAGGGACTCTATATCCCCGCCTGGAGAGACAATCAGTACCCTATTGGTTGGCACATCAAAGCCTGCATCAGATTGGGATACGTCATTGGCAATTAGTAGATCTGGTCCTTTTTGTCTTATCTTTCTCAGGGCCTGTGTCCTAAGATCTTGGGTCTCGGCACAAAAGCCAACGATTATCTGCCGGTCTTTACGGTCCTTTACCAATTGCGACAAGATATCTTTTGTCTGTATAAGATCCAGACTCAGTTTAGGAACGCCCTTTTTGATTTTTTGAACTGCCCTGACTGCAGGGCTATAGTCTGCCACTGCGGCAGTCATGACTATTATCTGGGCATCTTGCGACAGCCTGAGTACTGCGTCCTCCATCTCGCCTGCGGTCTCCACAGGTGAGAATTCTACATCGGGTGGAGCTGGAATAGATACGGGTCCACTCACCAGGGTCACCCTGGCACCGCGCCTCAAGGCAATCCTGGCCATGGCATAACCCATAAGGCCTGAGGAACGATTAGAGATATAACGGACCGGGTCCAGATATTCCCTGGTTGGGCCGGCAGATATCAGTACCTTGATACCGTCCAGGGTCTGTGGATTTATTGCCTTTAATATGGCCTCTTTCACTACAGGCCAGCCTGCCAGCCTGCCCTTGCCCTGATCGCCACAGGCCATCTCTCCTGTATCCGGCCCAACTACTCTATAACCAAAAGACTTCAGACGTTCTATGTTTGCCTGTGTTGCCGGGTGTGCATACATATTTGAATTCATTGAAGGGAAAAAGAGGGCTGGCCCGGGAAAGGCCAAAAACAGGGTAGAAAGAAAGTCATCTGCCAGGCCATGTGCGGCCTTGCTGAGGATATTGGCAGTAGCAGGCAGTAACAAAAGGATGTCGGCAGACCTGGCAAGCCCTATGTGTGGGATGGTCTCTGCTCTCTCCATAGAAAAGAGATCCGTATAGACCTTTTCGCCTGTAAGGGCCGCAAAGCTGATAGGTGAGACAAATTCGGTTGCATGCATGGTCATTACAGGTATTACCCTTGCACCTAATGCCCGGATTTTCCTGGAATAGTCAGCGGCCTTATATACAGCAATCCCTCCGCTTACCCCAAGGAGGATGGTCTTACCCTGTAAGGGAGTATATAATGGAGGACTCCCTGAAGGACTGACATGATCCATTTTATTGTAACCGTTCACCCCCCCTCCTGTTATAACCGTCCACGTTCCCGGCCAGTGATAGCATTTTTCAGGGTTTCAGTGCGGATTAATAGGCAGAGGCCCTGATCTCGTGCATCAAGCGATGCTCCTGAAACCCTGAAAAATGCTATCACTGGCCGAGGGAAATGTGAACAGTTACCATTTTATCAGTGGACTATGGGTTCACTTATCCAGATCTGGACTTCGGTCTTAAAGACCATTGGTTCATGGATCTGTATAAGGCAATAGGAGTTGTCCCCCTTGGAAAATGCAAGGAAGCTCCGCTCTGTATCCACTCTGCCGACCAATTTCCAACCATGCATGGGCAGTGTCTTTGTAAAAAAATCCACTAGTGAGTTCATGGTTATCCTGCCCTTTAATACCAAGATCCCGCCCTGAAAGCCTGCAGTTTTTATTATCATCGTCTTGCTCTTCACCCTCTCGAGCTCTATCGGTACAGGGAGGTCCGGGAATGCATAGGTAATATTATCTGTAACCTCGGGAGTTGAGCCAATCTGTGAAGGTTCAGGTGAGGGTTTCCCTGATATTGAATCTATATAGCTACATGAGCACAAAAAGACTGGAAATTGAAGAATCAAGATGGTGGTCAAGAAGAGGTTTGGTATTCTTTTACAAAGGCGCATTTTAGATCCTCCTATATCTGACTGGTTTAAGCGTAACCGTTCACACCCCTCCCGGCCAGTGGTGGCATTTTGAAGGGTTTCAGTGCGGATTAATAGGCAGAGTGCCTGATCTTATGCATCAGGCGATGCTCCTGAAACCCTTCAAAATGCTACTGCTGGCCGGAAGGGAACAGTTACGTTGAAGCACCCTGTGAGGGGTAGTTCATATCAATTCTATTCTGTAGACATTATATACCATCCTGTCTATTATAGCATCTATTATGTGTACCAGTGGCGTTTCTGCGCCCTGTATCTCTGGCAGACTTGGCGTAACCGCTCACACTCCCTCGGGTTACGACTTGGCTGTTCTATAATTTTGTGTCTATAGGCTTGACACCTATTGAATCAGATGGTACTGATAATTCCGTCTTTAGGGCGGGTAGCTCAGCGGGAGAGCATCGGCCTTACAAGCCGGGGGTCACAGGTTCAAACCCTGTTCCGCCTACCAGGTTCTGAGGAAATATAGACCGGGGTCGTAGTTCAGTTGGTTAGAACGCTGGCCTGTCACGCCAGAGGTCACGAGTTCAAGTCTCGTCGGCCCCGCCAACTTCCTAATAATTTTGGCCCATCATTGACTATAAGGGGTGGGCTTTTTTTGTGCCTAGCTAGCCGGGTCTTGTAAGTAATTTACCTTCTATTACCAATGTATGCCCTCCACCTCGTATCTTTGGCAGACCTGGCCGCTGTATAATCTGAGTTTAATGGGATTGAATTTGGGGGGAATAGGCCTGCTAAAGGCAAGTAATATATATGGTATTTGGTCTAAGTTGAATTCTAAATTTTGAAATTTAAAAAGGACATCGCATCAATATGTCAATGATCTCTGATCTAATTAATTTCAGGGTATTCGTTCAGGCACTAATTATCATATGAGCTTAGATCTCATAACTTTTGCCCTCAAAAAAGGGGTATCCCTCCTGCTGGTCCCTTCTGGTCTGGTATTTATATGCCTTTTTTTGGGTTTTTTTATCTCGCCTTCGAGGAAATGGCGGAACCTGGCCTTCAAATTTTTCCTTTTGGCCTTCTTGATCTATGGCCTGGCCGGAACTGCCCCGGTCGCCAATCTCTTAATTGGAAGTCTTGAACGGTCAGCTAAATCTGAGAGTACAGCTATACCCACCCCAAGGGCAATAACCACGGTAGTAGTAATATGTGGCGGGGCCTCTGATGACATGGATAGACCTGCATCAGACCGTCTCAGCCCCAGTACAAGGCTCAGGATACTCAAGGCCATGGAACTATGCCGCAGAAATCCAGCCATAAAGCACCTTGTAATCGTTGGAGGCTGCGGTAGACCTGGCGGCCGGTGTCATCTATCTGAGGCACAGATAGCCTATTCGTGGCTTAAAGAACTGGGCCTGCCAGCCGGCATAGCTGTATCCCTGGAAAAGAAGTCCAGGGATACAGAAGAGAACATCAGAAATGTAGCCAAAGTCCTGCGTCAGAATCCCTCTTACCTCGTGACATCTGCTGCACATATGCCAAGAGTCCTTCTGTTTGTGCGGGAGATGGGCCTTAGGGTCCATCCTGTACCTTGTGACTTCCGCTGGTCCCGGGATAGGTGGATGCCCTGGGATCTCTGGCCTAGGCCCGCCAACCTCGAGAAATCCGACCTTGCATGTCATGAATACCTTGGGATTGCCTGGTTTTGGATTAAGCATTATCTAACTAAGGTTATCTGAACGAAAAACCAATAGGCCAACAGAAAAAACGTTTAGCTTCTATGCCTTTTTGCCGAAGATGACAGAGAGGCAATGTAACCGTTCACTCTCCCTCCTGTTGCAACCGTCTACGTCCCCGGCCGGGAGGATATGAATAGTTACGAGGCAATAGATAGTGTCAGAAACGTGTTTCTTCTCTATAACCATTCTCTTTTTTCTCTGGCTCTTTACGTGTGCGGCCCTTCTGCTACTCTTAAAAAGACACAGATTCTGTGCCGAGCCGTCATCATTTCATTCGGACCTACTTATAGGACTTGCCTCAGAAAAATATCAGGAGGCAATGGAGGCCTCAAAAAGGCTGCGCGACGTAGCCGATGCCCTCCATATAGGTCTTGTGGAACTCAAAGATGGGCAGATAAAGAAAATGAACCAGAGTGCCATCGATCTGTTACCAGAGGATGTAGGGCATAGACAGGCCCTGGCAGAAATCTTGAACTCATTGGAAAAGGATAGCCCAAAAGTCCTTGAGCTCGATAAGACTGCTGTCCAGATGAGGCGGCTGTCCACATCTGGTCCTCGGGATCTGGTCCTGATACAGGACGTAACCGAGAGTTTTCTTATGGCACGAGAGCTCAAACAGCGAGAAAAATTGGCCATCTTGGGGCAGATGACTGCACAAATGGCACATCAGATAAAGACCCCTATTGCCATACTGGCAGGGCAGGCACAGATGCTTGCAAGGCACCTGGGCGAGGATGCAGGGCTCAAGGGCCAGGCAGAGAGCATTTATCAAGAGTCAAGGGATCTTGCCAGACAGATAAACGAGATCTCAAATTTCTACAGGAAGAGAGAGCCGTACTTTAGAGATATAGACCTCTGCCAAGTGCTCTATGATGTAAAGAAGAGGCTCGATCCTCTGGGACATTCCTGCAAAATCGACGTCAGGTGCCCAAAAGAGATTATATTAGAGACTGACCCTGAATTATTGCAGAATTTATTGTTTCTCTTTGGACAAAATGCGCTTTCAGCAGAAACTGCCGCTACTCTCCTCTCTATAGGTGTGACACTAGATAATAATCGGGTCTCTATCAGGATAAAGGACAATGGTATGGGGATAGCTAAATCCATGCATGACAAGGTCTTTGAGCCATTTGTCAGCACAAAAGGAGAAGGGCTAGGACTAGGACTCTTCCTTGCTAAAGACTTGACCCAGCAGATGGGAGGCAACATTGAGCTGGAAAAGACCAAGCAGGGTGCCTCCTTTAGACTGAGTTTCCCCTTGCGTCGCACTCAGTAAATTAGTGGAAGCGGCGTCCACCAAATTTTATCCTGAACTACTTATAAGAAGTCTGTCATATCTGGGGAGTGAAGCTTCTCTCTCCTGCGAACTAGCTCCAGAATCACCACCAGACCCAGTCCCTGAGAAAGAAACGGCAATGTGGATAGGAGAGGCGGTTACTTTTTTTGTTGCAGACGTTCAGGGGTAAATAGAATATTCTATAATTATAAGACATTAGACGAATCTTTACTTCCCTTTGCCCTAAGCAACCCTATAATTCGTTCCAGGCTCTGGATAGAGTTATAGCGTATCTCCAGCCTACCCCCTCTTTTGGTCTGAACGATTTTTACCTCAGAGCCAAGACTGCGACTCAGGTCTTCACAGAGGCTCTTGATATTAGGGTCTTCCTCCTTCACCTTTGCCCTTTGCCCTCTATGCCTTACAAAACGACGTGCCAGGGCCTCTGCCTGGCGAACGGAAAGGCCTCTTTCTAGTATCTGATCCCTCAATTCCCTCTGCCTCTCCGTGTCTTCTACCATTAATAAGGCACGGGCATGCCCCATAGTCAGCCGCCCATCAAGCAAATCTTCCTTGGCATAGTCCGGTAACAGAAGGAGCCTGAGAAAATTGGCTACTGTAGACCTTTCTCTCCCTACCCTTGAGGCCACCTGAGACTGGGTAAGTCCCAATTCGTCTATGAGTTTACTATAGGCCATGGCCTCCTCCATAGGATTCAGATCTTCTCTCTGGATATTCTCTATCAGTGCCAGCTCAAGGACCTCCTCGGGGCTTGTATCCTTTATTATGACAGGGACTGACTTGAGACCTGCCTTTTGGGCGGCCCTCCACCGTCTCTCACCCACTATCAACATATAACCATCATTGGCCTCGCGGACTACCAGGGGCTGAAGTACCCCCTTTTCCTTGATAGAGTTAGCAAGACCTTCCAACGATCCATCTTCTATATGCCTTCGTGGCTGATCAGGATTTGGACGAATTTTTTCTATAGGGCAGAGGAAAAATCCAGGGCTCTCTAAATCGTATATATCCTCTGCAGAAAGAAGGGCCCCAAGCCCTTTACCTAATCCACCTTTAGGTCTCATTATAACCTCCTCGTAACTGTTTACATCCCCCCGGCCAGAGGTAGCATTTTGAAGGGTTTCAGGAGCATCGCCTGATGCACAAGATCAGGGCACTCTGCCGATTAATCCGCACTGAAACCCTTCAAAATGCTACCTCTGGCCGGGGACACGGTTACACCTCCTCTGGGATAATTGCTCATTTTTCTCTACCTGCTGCCATTAGCTGCATTATATACAAAAAAATAGTGCTGCGTTACCTCTCATTGAAACCTCTGTGCAAAAATCTACCGGCCATTGGAGATATGAACAGTTACTCCCCTGCGACGCAGAAACTCGGTAGCTAGGGCCAGATAGCTCTCTGCACCCCTGGATCTCGGTTCATAGATAAATATTGGTTTACCATGACTTGGGCTTTCACTCAGCTTTATATTTCTTGGGATAGTGGTCCTGTAGACCAGATCTCTGAAGTGCGTGCGGACCTCTCTTGCGACCTGATATGCAAGGCGAATGCGATAATCGTACATGGTAAGCAATAGGCCTTCGATATGGAGTTTTGGGTTAAAGTTGTGCTTTACCAATCTTATTGTCTTGACTAGCTGGCTCAGGCCTTCAAGGGCATAATATTCACATTGCATGGGGATAATCACAGAATCAGAGGCGGTTAGGGCATTTATGGTCATCAACCCCAGAGAGGGAGGACAATCTAATAATATGTAATCAAAGGGTCTTAAAGAGGCCAGTAGGTCTCTCAACACATTCTCTCTGCCCTTGCGTCTTGCAAGATCCACCTCTATTCCCACAAGATCTGTATTTGAAGGTATTATAAAGAGATTGGTCATAGGTGTAGGCCGTATCACATCTACTGGATCAGCCAGGCCAACAATGGCATGATAGAGGTGTTTTTTCAGCTCGTGATGATCAAAGCCCAGACCGCTCGTAGCATTTCCCTGGGCATCGCAATCTACAAGCAATATAGACTTTTTCAGAAGGGATAGACCTGCTGCCAGGTTTACTGCAGTAGTGGTCTTCCCTACGCCACCCTTCTGATTAGCTATACATATGACCTTTGTCTTTTGTGACGATGAGCTTGCCATTGTTTCATAGGGATACAGACATCCCAGTGTTGTAGAATTGGACTTTATCCAGGGACTCGATGAGAGATACAGAGGTCAAATAACAAGTAAGGAGAAACTTGGGAAGATCCTAATGAAGCCTGTATCTTGGCAGTACCATGGTGATCTTTGATAAGATATCTACAGGTTCACTCAGCGGCTGGCTGAGTAATTGCCGGTCTCCCCACACTTTCGTAACGATAGCCCAGCTCTCTCATTCGGGCAGGATCATAGATATTTCGCAGATCTGCCAATAGAGGCTCCTTCATTAGGTCCTTCAATCTTGAAAGGTCCAGGTTTCTAAACTCGTTCCATTCGGTGACTATCACTACTGCATCTGCCCCCTCTGCAGCCAGATAGGGATCGGCTGCATAGACCAGTTGATCTGGGCCAAAGAGCCTCTTGAATTCATCCATTGCAGCGGGATCATATACCCGTATCTCACCTGCCTCTTTATTCAACAGCCCCTGTATCAGGGCAATGGCAGGGGACTCTCTGATGTCACTGGTATTGGGCTTAAAGGAAAGCCCCAATATGGCCAAGTTTTTGCCTGCAATCTGCCCCCCCAGCATATTCTCTATCTTGGTCACCATACGTTCCTTTTGGGCAAGGTTTACGGAGATTACCGTCTCCACAATCTGGAGGGGTGAGTCATAATCCCTTCCCAGCCTGGCAAAGGCCTCCGTGTCTTTAGGAAAACACGAACCCCCAAAGCCCGGACCCGGATGAAGAAACTTGGGACCAATTCTCCTATCAAGGCCCATAGCCCTGATCACATGGTAGACATCTGCCCCTACTTCCTCACAGAGATTTGCCACTTCATTGACAAAGGAAATCTTTGTAGCCAAAAAGGCATTAGATGCATACTTGATCATCTCTGCGGTCTCGAGGTTAGTCATTATAAAAGGGGTCTCAATAAGATATAGGGACCTATAGATATCCTTTACTATAGCTATGGCCTTCTGGCTGTCTGAGCCCAGGACGACACGGTTTGGGTGCATGAAATCCTCTACGGCTGCACCTTCCCTGAGGAATTCGGGATTCGACACCACATCTATATCAACAGGGTTATTTTTGTTCTTATCAATTAGGCCTTTAATCCACCGGTTGGTACCAACAGGCACTGTACTCTTGGTCACTATTACCTTGTAATCATCTATAATCCTGGCAAGCTCCAGGGCCAGATCCTTTACGGCCGACAGATCGGCACCTCCCTGGCCATCCGATGGGGTCCCAACTGCCACGAAAATCACAAGAGATTGTCCTACTGCCCGGGCAAGCTCTGTAGAAAATGAAAGGCGTCCATTTGCAGTATTACGCCCTACCAATTCCTTTAGGCCAGGTTCAAAAAACGGAATGGTTCCCTCTTTTAGGGCAGCTATCTTCTCTGAATCCTTGTCCACACATATGACCTGCATGCCAAAATCCGCAAGGCCCGCACCTGCTACAAGACCCACATAACCTGTCCCAACTACTGTAATATGCATATCAAAATTCCTTCCCCTTCTTAAAAAATAATAAAAAACAGAAACTTGAGAAATAAAGAAAACAAATTCCAGATCTCCCATTCAGGCACTAATTATACCTTATAGTAATCTCTATACCAATCTATAAATTTGGAGATACCCTCCTCCAAAGTAGTTTCAGGTCTAAATCCCACGTCTCTTATCAGGTCGTCAATATCTGCATAGGTAGCCGGCACATCCCCAGGCTGCATAGGAAGCATATTTTTATTGGCCTTTTTCCCCAGACACTCCTCTATTATCTCAATAAACCGCAACAACTCTACAGGTTGGTTATTCCCGATGTTATAGAGTTTGTAAGGTGCATAGCTCGAACCCGGGTCTGGTGCATCACTCTTCCACCCGGGATTGGGGCTGGCAGGCCTGTCCAATACCCTCACCACCCCCTCTATGATATCATCTATGTAAGTAAAATCCCGACGCATCTTACCATAATTAAAAACGTCTATGGGAAGACCCTCCAGGATGGCCTTTGTAAACAGAAAAAGCGCCATATCCGGTCTTCCCCATGGCCCATAGACAGTAAAAAAACGTAGCCCCGTACAAGAAAGACCATATAGATGACTGTAGGAATGGGCCATGAGTTCATTGGCCTTTTTACTGGCAGCATACAGAGATACCGGATGATCTACGTTGTCATGGACGGAGAAAGGCATCCTGGTATTTGCCCCATATACAGAGCTGGATGAGGCAAATACCAGGTGCCTGACACTATTATATCGACAGTTCTCAAGGAGATTCCCAAAACCTACCAGGTTTGAATCCACATAGGAATAGGGATTTGTGAGAGAATAGCGTACTCCTGCCTGGGCTGCCAGGTTGACCACTCCATCAAAGCCCTCTTGTCTAAAAAGCCTCTCCATTGCCGGCCTGTCTGACAAATCTCCTCGTACAAATTTGAAATTGGCATAAGGGGCAAGCAGAGAGAGCCGGGTCTCTTTGATGGCCGGATCATAGTAGTCGTTCATATTATCAAGGCCTACTACCTCCCTCCCTTCGTCCAGGAGTCGCCTGGAGAGGTGATATCCTATAAACCCGGCAGCGCCGGTAACCAGTATCTTTCTTATTGTATGAGACGCCTGTTTAATCACTTATTTATTGGCTCCTTTACACAAATTTTGGTAACTTCTCAATAAGTTGGGGCATCATTTTTGGTAACCGATCATATTCCCCCCGGCCAGCGGTAGCTTTTTTCAGGGTTTCAGGAGCATCGCTTGATGCACAAGATCAGGGCACTTTGCCCATTAATCCGCACTGAAACCCTGAAAAAAGCTACCGCTGGCCGGAGACGCGAACGGTTACGCCAGGACTTATTGAGAAGTTACAAATTTTGCAGATTATACTAATTATTTGTAACCGATATTTACTCTACGGTTACGCTCTTTGCCAGGTTACGGGGCTGATCAACATCACATCCTCTGGCAACGGCTATCTCGTAGGCCAATAGCTGCAAGGGAATACTATGGAGAAACGGATTGATGTCAGGATCCCGTGGCTGGGCCACTGATACAACATATTGTGCGACCCGGGCAAGGCCCTCATCTCCCTCTGCGCCAAGGGCTATAATGATGCCCCGCCTTGTCCTTACCTCTTCCACATTGCTGAGCACCTTTTCATAGACATGATCCTGTGGGACAATGGCCACTACGGGCATATCCCTGTCAATGAGGGCTATAGGGCCGTGCTTCATTTCCCCTGCTGCATAGCCCTCGGCATGGATATAAGAGATTTCCTTGAGCTTCAAGGCGCCTTCAAGTGCAATAGGAAAATTGATATCTCTGCCAAGATACAGAAAATCTCTATAATTGTAAAAGATATCCGCCAACTCCTTCGCCCTCTGATGCCAAGGAACAAGGCCGTTTTCCAGCATCTCCGGGACATCTGTTAAGGCAGAGATCTTGTCTTTCAGATCTCTTTTAGAAAGCCTTCCCCTGACCTGGCCCAGATAGAGTGCGAGGACATAGAGGGCCGTCATCTGGCTGGTGAAGGCCTTGGTCGAGGCAACTCCTATCTCCGGGCCGGCATGGGTATATATGGTTCCATCCGATTCCCTGGTTATGGTACTTCCCACCACGTTGCAGACGGCTATTACCGGTGAAGCCAACTCCTTCGCCCTGCGGAGCCCGGCCAGGGTGTCGGCCGTCTCTCCTGACTGGGAAATCGGGATTGTAAGTACAGTCTTGTCCAACAAGAGGTGTCTGTACCGAAACTCAGAGGCAAGGTCTACTTCTACAGGCAGACCCACCCATTTTTCTATCCAGTATTTCGCCACGAGGCCTGCATGCCACGAGGTGCCACAGGCCAGAAGCACCACCCTTTTCAAGGCCCTTATCAGATCAGGAGAGAGCCCTATTTCAGGCAAAGCAACTTCACCAATATCCGGTATTATGCGGCCGCGGTAGGTATTCAGCACTGCCTGAGGCTGCTCATAGATCTCCTTCAGCATAAAGTGCTTATAACCGGCCTTCTCAGCCATGGTTGCATCCCAGGAGATGGTCTGAGGGGCCTTTGTTATGGCCCTGCCGCTCTCTATGCGGCTTACCTCTATACCATCTTTGGATAATACAGCCATCTCTCCATCATCCAGAAAGACTACATCCCTTGTATAGGGCAAGAGGGCAGGAATGTCTGAGGCCAGAAAGCCCTCGTTTTCTGTAGATCCTAAGACCAGAGGGCTCTGCCTGCGTGCAGCAACCAGGATATCAGGCCGGCCCTGCCACAATACGCCCAGGGCAAAGGCACCTTCAACCTCTCTGAGGGCATCTCTTACGGCCTTGGCCAGATCTCCATCCAGGTACTTTTCAATAAGGTGGGCCAGGACCTCTGTATCTGTCTCAGACCTGAAGATATGACCTTCTCTCTGTAGCTGCTGACGAAGGGAGTAATAATTTTCGATAATGCCATTATGGACCACCACCAGGCTGCCAGTACAGTCTGTGTGGGGATGGGCATTGGTTTCAGAAGGTTCTCCATGGGTAGCCCAACGGGTATGGCCCACCCCTATTGAGCTGGGCGTATCCCGGATGCCGTCCAATAGCCGGTCCAGATTGCCCAGCTTACCCTCACTCCTCACACGATGGAGATATCCATCCTGTACCCAGGCTACCCCAGCTGAATCATATCCCCTGTATTCCAGTCTTCGGAGGCCGTCTAAGAGTATTGGCAGCACCCGTCTATAACCGACATACCCTACTATTCCACACATATAGCCTCCTTAAGAACCTAACTAACGAGGCCCTTTTCTGGAAAGGTAAATGTACTTTTTACCATTTTCTACTCCCTCCGCCCCTTGAGATACTCTTCCCACTCCATGGGCAATAGATATTTTTTTTTGTTATTGCATTCCTTACAGGCCGGCACCAGATTATTCTTGATGCTTTTTCCTCCACGAATCAGCGGGACTACATGGTCCATTGTGAGATCAGAAGGCCGTATATGTCTTCCACAATAATAACAGACACCTTTAGCACACTTCTGACGCCACCACCTAGTGTATCTGAGTTCTCTAGCCCTGGACTTTTCTCTCTTGATATCCTCTTCAGATACAAATACTAAAAAAGGATTTGTGTCTCTATCTTTCATATCTTTCTGCTATCTATTTATAATTAAATCTTGATTATTTTAAAACTCAATTTCCCGTGTTGCGAGCCAGAATGCGGGATAAGTATATAATAATTTGAAATAATTTTAATTTATATAGAGAAACTCCTCATTGCATGATATACTGGTTTTGCAAAAATATCAATAATATCAAAGAGGTTTCTCCCATCATGCCTTTCTCTGTTATCTCTGTATTCAAAAAATCTCCATTCCCAATATCAACTATTCCAGACAGTTGTAACTTCTTAAGAAATCCTGGTATTCCTACCCTGAAAGTCGGATAAAGCGTACACTATAACTATTATTTTCGTTGTATTCGGAATGCAT
>JALTHV010000068.1 GCA_027004315.1 Deltaproteobacteria bacterium | reverse complement strand
AGCCAAAAGATAGCCTTTTTACTAAATATTATCTTAAGGCCCTGGACCGCAGCTATGAATTGTATAGAGAGACAGGGCGGAAATTGGTAGTAGCAAATTTTGCGAATATTCTCCTTTCAATCGTTGCTCCCCTTGCTCGAAGGCTTATGTGTGATATCTCTCCTTGCGGTGGAGGAAGATGTTTTTTTGCGGTTTCGGCCAATGGAGATATCTTCCCATGCAGTGAATTTATAGGCATTCCTGAATTTAATGGTGGCAATCTCTTTAAGGGAGAAATTGACAGAGCGCTTTCAAGTGACCCCTTTAAAAAAGTTACAGGACGAAGGGTTGAAGAAATTGAGCCATGTAAAAGATGCGCTATCCGCCATTTTTGTGGTTCTCCGTGTCCAGCAGAGGCATACACAATGAATAGGGACATAAACAGGCCAGGTGCCTTTTGCGAGCTATACGAAGAGCAGGCCAGGTATGCGTTTAGATTAATAGCTGACAGGAAAGAAGATGCATTCCTGTGGGATAATTGGGATGATGGTACAGTTACCACGCTTAAACTGGTCTCTATTTAGTATAGACCTCAACTTTATTATTCCTTGACTAATTCCTCAAAATCTTAGATAATTTCAGAAGAGGCAATCTAAGAATGGGCTTGTATTACAGGAGTTTTTAGTAATTTTTTTGTTATCGTCACGGGATTACAATAGGAGGTAAGCCATGTCTGGAAGTGTTTACAAGATCATCGAGTTAGTTGGAACAAGTGAGGTGTCCTGGGAAGAGGCTACCAAGAACGCAATTGAGACCGCAAATAAGTCCCTCAAAGATCTGAGAATTGCGGAGGTCAAAAAACTCGATATAAAAATTGAGGACGGAAGGCCTATACTCTATCGCGTTAGGGTCAGCCTCTCTTTTAAATATCATTCTGAATAAGGGACTGCAAAGAAATAAATATTGCAAGATTGCGTAGGATCTTTATTTATAGCCAAACAGTCTCTGAGGTTGAAGTGAGGTCTTAAATTCATTGAATAAATCTATTGCGGAGAGGAGAATAATTCCATGATCTCTGTTACTTGCCGTATTGATGACTTAATCTTGATGACCCAAAAGGGAAAGAAAGTAGAACTAGACGATGTCAGCCTTTACAAGATACCCATTATACTGAAGGTACATCCAGATGCAGGGATAAGTGAAGATCAGGATGCCTTTTTGTTCAATGCGGAATTTCGCTTCCAGGTAAATGGCGAGCCCTATAGAGTGAATAAGAATTACGCTACAGGGCTCCATACGGCCTCAGTTGAGGTGGCCAGGGGCATCCGCAATATCGCCAATGCACGTCTTACGAGAGATTATGATCGTCTGAGCAAGGCAGGTATTTCGGTGGAGAGAAAGGTCTTCGAGTAGCTGCTGCCGTTTAGATATATGTATGGCCGGGTCTGCCAAAGATGCGCGTAGGGACGATCTCTACAACTACATTTTCATACCCTAGGGGGGTGACGAAATCATTCGTCATTAATGTCTAGATAAAATTTATGGATATAGTTATTGGAGGAAGTGGTTTAATCGGCCATCATTTAGTGAAGGAGTTAATGCATCATGGAAGAGATGTAAGGGTCTTTGACCTCCACCCATTTCCCAAAGATGAAAAAATAACCCCTTCTGAAACTATATTGGGCAATATCCTGGACTCTCGGGCATTATACAATGCTGTAAGGGGATGTGAACGGGTCTTTCACTTGGCAGCCAACCCCTACCTCTGGGACCAAAATCCCGAGGTCTTTAATCAGGTCAATTACCAGGGGACCAAGAATGTCATCGAGGCTGCAAGACAGGCCCATGTGCAGCGGTTAGTCTATACCAGCACTGAGTCAATCCTTGCACCGCGTCGCTATAAAGGACTCATTACTGAAGAGACCCGGGCCTCTCTTGATGACATGATCGGGCCTTACTGCCGTGCCAAATTTTTGGCTGAGCAATCTGTGTTCCAGCTTGCCAAAGAGGGATTTCCTGCGATTGTTGTAAGTCCTACTATGCCTATCGGCCCAGGTGACTGGAATCTGACGCCACCTGGGCGCATGATATCGAGATTTCTCCAGGGGAAGATCCCTGGCTATATTGACTGTACCCTAAATTTTGTAGATGTGAGGGATGCGGCCTTGGGCCACTATCTGGCTGCGGAAAAGGGCGAACCAGGCCGCAGATATATATTGTCAGGTCATAATCTGACCCTTAATGAGCTCTTCTCTCTCCTGAGCCAAGCGAGCGGCAGACCTGCTCCCAGGCTCAAAGTCCCCTATTTTGTCGCGTTGATAGGGAGTTACATCGAGGAATGGACATGTAAATTGACTGGGAAGATACCCAAAAGCTCTGTGACAGGAGTCAAGCTCTGTCGTCGCTCTCTTGCCTTTAATGGAAGCAAGACCTGGCAGTTACTTGGTCATACACCCCGTCCGATAGAAGAGTCTATTCGCGATGCAGTACGCTGGCATCAGAAACGGCTATCCAGTTGCTGAATGAAAAATCATTCAGTAACAATTTTGATGTCCTCGCAAAAAGTCTTTTTCTCACGCAAAGGCAATCTATTGTCATTAAAAGAAAAAACTTTGCGCCTTGGCAACTTTGCGTGATATTTTGGATTTTTTACGGAACCATCAATTTTGAATTCTCAATTTTTGATTTAGGAAGATGAAAATCCCGGTGTAAGCGTTTACATTTCCCCTTCCCCCTGGTCAGCGGTAGTCTTTTGAAGGGTTTCAGTGCGGATTAAGAGGCAGAGTGCCCTGATCTTGTGCATCAGGCGATGCTCCTGAACCCCTGAAAAAGGCTACCGCTGGCCAGGGATGTGAACAGTTACGTTACATCCCTGTCATAAAAGTTTGGGACTGTGCCTGCTAGCGCTCAAAGCCATATTCCTCGAAGACGTCCTTCAGCTCTTCGTATACCATTTCTTTAGTCAGGCCATACTCTTCCAGGGAATAGCTGTGTCTACTCTTGTATTGACGGGCCTTTCTGGCCTCTTCCCTGAGTATCGTTCGATATTCAGCACTTATCTTTAGATTGAGTTTCTGATAGATATGCTCAACAGTAGCCTCTGGGTCAGCCACAAGGTCTTCATAATAGACCTCGATGAACTGGTCTTTAGGGAGGGTCTTTTTCAGTTTCAGGATATAGCGGTAGTATTCAAAGGTCATCCTGGCTATATCCCGGCTTGCCTGCGAGTCACGTTTGACCTGGGGGGCCAGAGTAGTCCAGGGCACATAGAACATACTGACTAACGATGGTATGCACTGATAGGGATGACGGATCAGGTGAATGATACGTATGTCAGGGAAGGTCTCCAGGATAGAACCCAGGCGTCCTGCAATGAGTGCGACCTTTTCCAGCAGTATCTTGTCAGGTCCAGTGGCATACATGTGTCGCTGGAGGCAGTCCTTATAGTATACCATAAGCCTGTGCCGTTCTTTTGCCGGGATCTTGTCTGCAAATACCGCCTCTTTCAGCTCTCCCAAAAATGGAAAAAGGAGCCCGAGTAGGGGACTGAGCATTGCATAGACAAAGAGCATTTCATCAGATTCAGCCTCTTTAGGTCCAGTCTTGTGGATCTTGTCCCAGCCCTTAAAGCCTCTATGGCTGATCATATTGAGCAGCCTGGTAAAGGGACTGCCAAATATGCGGTCGAGTCTGCCCAATCCAGCAAAGGCCCTGTAGAAGATTACTGCCGGGAAAATCGTATGATAGAGTCTTATATAGGAAAATTGCCTGTCATGGGAGATAAACCGGTGCATAAAGGTCGTACCGCTGCGGGGATTGCCGACGATATAGATAGGATTTTTGATCGTCTGTCTTCGGTAGCCGCGAAAGAATACCTGATCAAGCAGGCGCCCGAGCCAGACAAGGCTACGTAGAAGCAAAAAGAGGATTGTAAAAATGGTTACGAAGCAGGCATGGCGCAAGGAAAAATATCTTCGGGAAAATGTCAGGCGCAGGGCCTTAAACAGAACTGGATAATAGAAATACATTTATATCCTTCTCCGGGAGCTACAGAGTTTCTCAAGGGCCTCCTCGAAGGCCCGAAGGGCCTTTGGGCTAAAAAGCACAAACCGGACCAGCTCAATCTCAGGGTGTTTCCTCAGAAAATCGGCTATAGTACGAAGGGCCAGAGGAGCTGCCTCATCCAGGGGATATCCATAGGCCCCTGTACTGATCGAGGGAAAGGCCACTGAACGGATCCCTTTGGCCAAGGCGACCTCCAGGCTCCTTTGATAGGCGCTCTTAAGCAGACGCTCTGTACCCGGTCTTGATCTTTGGTAGACAGGACCCACTGTATGGATCACATATTTGGCCTTGAGCCTATAGCCCCGGGTGATTACCGCATCTCCTGTATCGCAGCCTCCAAGAGTTCTGCACTCTGCGAGCAAATCCGGACCTGCTGCCCTATGGATTGCCCCATCCACACCGCCTCCACCGAGAAGACTACGGTTTGCTGCGTTGACGATGGCCTCAGTATCCTGCTGTGTGATGTCTCCCTGTAGCAATTCGAGTGTGGACGTCCCTATCTTGACCTTCATAGTATCACCTCTTGAACAGAATCATATTTCAGTGCTTTTCACAGTGCAATCATGATGGTTTAGTAAAAAGTCAAAAATATCACGCAAAGTCGTCAAGGCGCAGAGTTTTTTCTTTAATAACAATAGATTGCCTTTGCGAGCTTTGCGCCTTTGCGTGAGAAAAAGACTTTTTGCGATGATATCAGTCGTCTCTTGGAATAAAAATATAATCCCAGATCATGCAGCAGCCAAGCCTGTGATCACATCTCCCTCCGGCCAGCAGTAGCCTTTTTCATGGTTTCAGGGTAACTGTTCACATCCCTCCGGCCAGCGGTAGCATTTTGAAGGGTTTCAGGAGCATCGCCTGATGCACAAGATCAGGGCACTCTGCCTATTAATCCGCACTGAA
>JALTHV010000067.1 GCA_027004315.1 Deltaproteobacteria bacterium | reverse complement strand
TTTAGAAAAGATCACTGGAACTGGCATAAAGGCCGCGCCTGTAATAGCTGCCACGGCCGTGCTCATAGGGATCTTCTTCTGCTGGCAACTAAACGACCTTGAGGCCTATCGTACCAAAAAGCCATTTCTTATGGAGCTGAAGGCCAGGTTAGATAAGATCCCATCTATATCAATAGCGACCTACAGGAAGAATATGGCAGATGTGGCATTCTATCTGGATCCGCCAGGTGCCCTAAAGATCCTCAAGGATAATAATGCCGTTGTCAATTTCTTTGCCAAGGGTAGGAGGACAAAGGTGCTGATTGCACGCAAAAAAGACCTGGACAGCCTGCTTCCTGCCCTGCCAAGGGACCTCAGGAGACATCCAATCCTGTCATCTAAAGTCCTCCACGAGACATCTACACAGCTTTTGGCCTGGGAATCTAGAAAATTGTAGTGAGATGTGCCGGATAGCCAGAAATCCTGAGACAAGACCTGTTGCAGTCGCCCTCCTGTGTGTTGTATTGACAATGCTGATCAATGTCTCACACCCATATCTATGGGGACCTGATGAACCGAGGGAGGCAGAGATAGCCAGAGAGGCCCTTACAGGAAGGGATTTCGTCACACCACATCTATGTGGCCTTCCATTTCTCGAGAAGCCACCGCTCTATTACGATATGGTCGCTGCCTCTTTTGCCCTTACAGGGAGGACAACACCCCCTGTGGCACGGGGGGTCTCTGTCCTGCTTGGATGTATCATGCTGTCAGCGGTCTTTTTTTTCGGTAGGATATGGGGAGGGAACCGAAGGGGTCTGCTTGCCGTCCTTGTCCTCGAATCCATGCCCCAGTTCTACAGATACAGTCACTGGATCCTGCTGGACATAGGAGTAGGGACATTCTGTACCCTGGCACTGGTTGCCTTTGCGTATCTGGTATTCTGGGCCAAAGACGGTCAGGATCGACTGGTCCTTTTTCTATTCTATATGACAACTGCCTGTGCATTTCTGACAAAGGGAGTGGTAGGCATATTCCATATATTAGTTATAGTAGGGGCCTTCATTATACTAAAGAGAGACTGGGGCATATTGAGGCGTATGTTATCATCTCTATCTCTGCTGGCGTTTTTGGTCCCTGTAGGTATCTGGATCTATTTCTACTATAGGGAGGGTGGAATCTGCTATCTCCATGAACTCTTTATCAATGACGTCTTTGGCAGATTTCTGAGGGTCCGTTTCGAGCTGAATGGCTGCCATTTCTATAATACAGATCTAGGGAACAGGGCCTCCTGGTATTTCTATATGCAGAGGATCTCAGACATGGTAGGATTTGCCCTCCTGTTTCTGCCCTTTACGATATGGGATGGGCGGAAAAGGCTGGTAAAGACGCTATCTGCCACGGCCGATAGAGAAAGTGATATATTCCTGTTCCTCATTATATGGGCATTTCTTCCTGGCATCCTTCTGTCTTTTTCCTCTATAAAAGAGGTCAGCTATGTACTGCCATCCTATGCCGGCATAGCCATCATGATAGGTGGCTGGCTTGATGAAAGGCTGCCCCATGGATCAGGG
>JALTHV010000066.1 GCA_027004315.1 Deltaproteobacteria bacterium | reverse complement strand
CCTGCCTGCATCTGTGGTTTTGTCCCTGATCCGGAATTTATGCCCACAATCTCTGTCTTTTCAAGAAAACTGCAGATTTCCGAGACATCTCCCCTGTAGAGCCTGTCCAGCCAGGAAGAGAGGCAGGAGAGCAGTTCATCGAGCAGGACCTTTCTGGATACATGAGAACCAATAGCACTCGATATGGAACATGCCTTTGTCCTGAGATCTTCAGGAAAGGCCCCTTTTGGAGTATTGACATTTATACCTATACCGATTATCCAGGCAGAATTTTTATGATTACCTGCCAGTTCGCAGAGTATACCTGCTACCTTTCCGTTTCCTATATACAGATCATTTGGCCATTTGGTCTTGATAGAGGCCCCTTTAGAATAGCGAGATCCGGCAATAACGGATTGAATGGCCCTGGATAAGGCAATGGCACAGGTAAGAGGGAGCCAGGCCTCAAGGATTCCAGGCCTTGGGACGGCGATCGAGAGGTAGAGGCCTGTACCAGGGGGAGATATCCAGCTCCGGCCTTTTCTGCCTCTGCCATTGGTCTGGGAATCGGCAACAAAACAGTGCCATAGGGTCCCTTTCTCCAGGAAGTCGTCTCTGGCAAGGTCATTGGTGGAGCCTGTCTCGGGTATCCAGGTAATTCTTTGGATATTACTCATCTACCCGGCCTTTTTTGTCATAACCACCTCATCTCTTCCTCCAATCTCTCTCAGAAAGACATCTATGCGTTCATCGGCCGAGGTCTTTACAGAGAGTCCAACGAAGTCGGGTTGGATGGGGAGTTCTCTCCTGCCCCTGTCTATAAGGACAGCCAGTTGGATCTTCCTGGGTCTGCCAAAATCGGTCAGGGCATCTAGGGCGGCCCTGACCGTACGTCCGGTATAGATGACGTCGTCTACCAATATTATACTCTTATTATCTACAGAAAATAAGATATCGGTCTTTTTGATTATGGGATGTTGGCTCAAGGTGCTCCAGTCATCCCGGTAAAGGGTTATATCCAGGATTCCAGTGGGAACCATGATCCCCTCTATGGAGGCTATTTGGTGCTGCAGACGGTCAGCTAGGGGGACACCACCTGTCCTGATGCCAATGAGAGCGAGATCCCTCACCCCCTTATTTTGTTCGATGATTTCATGGGCCATCCTGGTAAGGGCCCAGTCCATCTCTTCCGAGTCAAGCACGATCTTCTCTATACTATTCACTGTTATCTCCATTAATGTAACCGTTCACATTCCCCCCGGCCACCGCTGGCCGGGGGGAATATGATCGGTTACCAAAAATGATGCCCCAACTTATTGAGAAGTTACCTTTACACCTTTGCATGAGGTTCTCAAGATATTGTATCTCTGAGGACTTTTTGTTAAATAGATTGACATGTTTTGTCAATGAGTATATCCCATTCCGTAAGATTAGAGTAAAAGTAGGCTGTAGGCTATATCCCCATGTCATGAAATTTTAAGAGATATGGACCGTGAACAAACGAATTAAGTGTGTCCGCAACATAGGCATAATTGCCCATATAGATGCAGGGAAGACCACTCTCACTGAGCGCATT
>JALTHV010000065.1 GCA_027004315.1 Deltaproteobacteria bacterium | reverse complement strand
CTAATCTAATCCCAATGCCTTGATTTTCCTATACAGATGTCTCCTTTCGATGCCAATGGCCTCTGCAGTCTTTTTGACATTGCCTTGGTATTCGGCAAGCCTCTTTGCAAGGTATTCCCGCTCGAATATGGCCCTTGCCTTCCTGAAGTCCGGGCAGGTCATCCATGAGGCCTCAGAATTTGAAGTGCTGACCTGCGTCTCAGGTGCAGTTGTAGGACCCCGGCGAAAAGATGGGGGTAGATTATCTACTGTGATTTCCGGTCCCTTGGAGAGGATTACCAACCTCTCTATCATATTGCGCAGTTCCCTTACATTTCCTGGCCAATTGTAGCCCATGAATGCCTTGATTACTTCAGGAGTTGCCCTTTTCTTAGGCCCGTGGACGGCGTCTCCTGCAAACTCACTCAGAAAGGCGTCCACGAGTAGAGGAATGTCATCTTTACGTTCCCTTAGGGGAGGGATCTCTATGGATATTACATTCAGTCTGTAGTACAGGTCTTCCCGAAAACGCCCCTCTTTTATCTCCTTTTCGAGGTCTTTGTTTGTGGCCGCCATAATACGTACATCTATTGTTATGGTCTTGTTTCCACCGACCCGCTCGAACCTCTGCTCCTGCAGGATACGCAGGATCTTCGCCTGGGTCTTGAGGCTCATATCCCCGATCTCATCCAGGAACAGAATCCCACCATTTGCCAGGTCAAATTTTCCCCTCTTCATAGTGGTCGCACCGGTAAATGCCCCTTTTTCATGACCAAACAGCTCGCTCTCAATAAGCTCTTCAGGTATTGCAGCGCAGTTAATCTCTACGAGTGGCTTCTGATTCTGCTTGCTCAGACGATGGATAGTCTGTGCCACAAGTTCCTTACCGGTCCCGTTTTCCCCCTGGATCAGCACCCAGGCATCAGTAGGGGCTACAATAGCGATCTGCTCTTTGAGCCGCTTCATGGCAGAACTCTCTCCAATGAGTTCGTGCCTTGCACCAGTCTTTTGTTTTAAGAGGACGTTTTCTTCCCGGAGGTCACTGTATTTCAGGGCATTCTGTACAGTAAGGAGCAGATGTTCATAGGACAGGGGCTTTTCCATGAAGTCATAGGCACCGAGCCTTGTTGCCTTGACGGCCGTCTCAATGGTCCCATGCCCGGACATGATCACTGCCGGGACAAAAGGCCAGTTGGCCTTCATCTGCCTCAAGAACTCCAGACCATCCATCCCAGGCATCCAGATATCTACCAAAACGAGATCCGGAAGACCTCCTTCCATAAGCCTCAGGGCCTTCTCTCCGTCCAAGGAAGTCTGTACCTCAAAGCCCTCGTCTTCCAGGATATCTGTCACAGACTGGAGTATTGTCTCTTCATCATCTATTACCAATATCTTCTTTTTGACCATGGCAAACAAAAAATTATCCCAGTTTTTGGCTCACAGGGAAAAACAAGAGGAATTTTGTCCCCTTGGGTACATTTTTTTCTACCTGTATGCGTCCATTATGGTCTGCTACAATAGAGTTTACAATAGCAAGTCCCAGGCCTGTCCCCCCCTTCTTTCTTGAGAAATAGGGCTCAAAGAGCCTGGGCAGATTTTCAGGAGATATGCCTATGCCGCTATCAGATACCTCAAGGCATATCTCATCTCTGTCCTTATTATGCGTTATTCTTACACCCACCTCACCACCTTCAGGCATTGAGGCCACTGCGTTGTCCAGGAGGTTAATAAGTGCCCTTTTTATCTGATCAGGGTCCAGTGAGGCCTCTGGCAGTCCTTCCTGCACATCCAGTCTGAATAGGACATTTGGATAGCCATCTCTATAGATTGTAAGTACATTATCTGCCAGATCACCCAGCCTTGTGGGGCGGGGTCTGGAACTGGGCATCCTGGCAAAATTAGAAAATTCATCTACCAGGCGCTTAAGCTCTCTTGCCTGACTTATGATGGTATTGGTACATCTGTCGAATACAGCTTTTGCCTCATCATCCAGCCTATTAAGGTACTTCTTGCGGAGTCTCTGGGCAGAGAGCTGTATAGGGGTCAATGGATTCTTGACCTCATGGGCAATGCGCCTGGCTACCTCGCGCCAGGCAGCAAGGCGCTGTATCTTTTCCAATTCTGTCAGGTCATCAAAGACTATAACTACCCCTAGGGATCTTCCATCTCTATCTCTCAATATAGTAAAATTCACCAGGAGAGACAGGGTCTTTTCTTTCACTACCATGTGAATCGGACGTTTAAGCGTACCCTTTGGAGAGATGCTTAACTCTTGCCTGATATCCTCAAATTCTTTGGCCTGATTCCCTGTAAGAAGCTGAGAATACGGCCTTCCTACGACCTGATCGGAAGGCATATCCAGTATGGCCTCGGCTGATCTGTTCATGAGGGTAACGATACCCTGCCTGTCTATAGATATTACCCCTGCAGTTACATTCTGGAGGATGATTTCTATATAGCGTCTGCGCTGTTCCAGCTCAGTATAACTCTTTCTGAGCTGCCTTGAGGCCTCTTCGGCACGACGTCTGGCCTCCTTGAGGTCCTGGGTCATGGTGTTAAATGCCTGCATCAGAGAGCTGAGTTCATCTCTGCCTCTGGCCTCAAGACTGAAGTCCAGGTCACCCAGGGCTATCCGCTGAGTGGCCTGAGCCAACATCTGCACAGGGCCGGTGATCCCCTTGGCAATTCGGAATCCAAACCAGATGGACACAAAGAGGATCAGCAGGGTAATCAAAAACAGAGTGATCAGCAGGGTGCCTTTAATCGGGTTTTGAAATAGCCTCAACTGGCGATAATTTTGATATCCAAGGCGGATATTGTCCAGCATCCGCCCGACATCCTGGGGTATCAAGTGACCCACAGCCAATACGGCAAGGATGCGACCATCTGCACCCCTCAAAGGATATAAAATCCTGACGAGCTCACCGCCCTCCAGAGTAGTGCTGTATAAGACCGAGGCCTTTCCCCCACTAAAGATTTGGCCAAGGAGAGAGGCCGGGATGCCTGGCGGAGTATCTACAAGGGGGAACCATATCTTGACCAGGACCTCCTCGTAGACCGGGTTTATTACCTCTATGGAATCAAGGGAGATCTGACCGCGGGGACCTTGGGTGTCAGGCAAGAGTGGCATTGGATTTACTAATTTTTCTACACATACCTTGTCCAGAGAGCCATCCCCTGAGATGCACTTCAGGGTCAGTGCCCTGCCTATCTTTTGCGATAGATACTGCAACTGGCTGATTTGGCCCTCATAATATGTCTGCCCTATTGTCAGGGCATTATCGAGAGATCCCTCTACCTTTACGTTGAACCAGTACCCAATACTGGTCCTGAGAAACTGGAAGGAGACCAGAAAGAGCATCATTGTCGGGAGGATCGATAGAGAGACAAAGGCTATTACGAGTTTGGTCCTGAGCTTGGCCCCTAGTACATTTCTCTTGTCTTCGAATATCAGTTTGACCAGGTTCCGCACTATAAGAAAGCTGAGAAGGAGTATGAGGAGGATATTTAGGTTGATTACTGCAAAGATGGCTACATTGCTACCTGCCGATAGCGGGCTGGAGCTGGAGATCAGATAGTGCTCGGCAAGCGACAGCAGGACGATCAGGACCCCTGCTATCACCATGATAATCCGTTCGATCTTTCGTTTTCTGGCCTCTTTAGTAGTTAAATTGGATTTCATGCCATTTAGTCTGATAGCCCCACGAGGAAAAAATCTCCATAAGGTTCCTGAAGGGCAGAGATGAGCTTGCCTTTTCTATTTTGGCTCGTACCCGCAATATATACATCTCTCCCTTAATGAGCCTCGATAAAGGTATTACTGCAACGTCATTTATCTCAAAGGCAATAGACTCGGCCTCCTTTAAGGTCTTCACACAGATTACCCTGGGGGTATCCGGGCCAAATGATACCTGATATTCCTCCTTGAGGTTATCAAAGGTGATGGTCCTTATTACAGTACGTTGAGAAAGTACCTTTTTTAGCAAAAAACGGGGCGACTGCAGCTCTAATTCATAGACATAACGTACTGAAATCCCTGTCCCTAAAGCAGTCTGTACCTCTGGAGGACATCCGTTTTTGAGTGAAAAGTAGGCCAGGAGGTTATCTCTGGAGTTGGCAATCGTAAATCCATAGATATCCGGGACAGGCAGCTCGTCAGGCAGAGATGTGACAGGCCTTGTCCTCGCGAATAGGGTCTCTGGCACCAGGATCAAGACAGATATGGCAAGACAGATTATGAACAGAGGAGAATAATTGCCCCAGTAGCATGTAATATGTCTGGCCAGAGTCATTTATGAGTATCCCTGAGCAGGAACAGATAGACAGAACCCCGTGCCCTTAGCCTTTCTGCAAGACGTCCGGCCCTATCGCCCTCTCCGCAATAGATATCCAACCTATATGGCCCCTTGATGGCACTTCCGGTATCCTGGTTGCATACAAAGCCCTGAAAGACCCTGGCACGCCTATGAATCGACTTATCCAGGGGCAGTGGTGCCTGTAAAAAGCATAGGGCACCAGGCGGATAGATTGTCGGATCGAGGGCCACAGACCTCATGGGTGTAAGCACTTTCCCCAGACTTCCTAACGGACCCTTCTTTTCCCATTTAAAAAAGATGTATCTGGGATTGGCCTCAAGGGCCTCCTTAAATTTTCCCGGGTTTTCCCGTGCCCAAGTACGGATACCAGGCCAATTTGCCTGGTCCTTATCCAGCAGCCCCTGGTCTATAAGCCACTTGCCAATACTCTGATAAGGATAGCCATTGTTAGAGATATAATGGATATATCTCCTCTTTCCATCCTGGAGCAAGAGTATCCCTGAGCCCTGTATGTGGAGCATAAGCCCATCTACAGGCGAGCGCAGCCAGGCAAGGACCCTGCTACTCTTAAGGACCCTATTGAGATCAATATCCGCCCGTGTATAATATGGCACAAGTCTCTGACCTGACAACCTCCCCCAAAGGGTCTTGTCTGGGAGAGATGGGTCAAATTCATTCAGCTTTATACTAACGAGGTCTGGAGGATTTCCATATAGGGGATAA
>JALTHV010000064.1 GCA_027004315.1 Deltaproteobacteria bacterium | reverse complement strand
GCCCAGATTGGGATGGTTCAGGAGTGAGAGGTCCTTAATGATATATCTATTTAATTTCTTTCCAGGCCTGCTTACCCGCTCGGTGTCCAGGTAGGCAAAAGAAAATCCCTGTTCCCCCCTATCCTCTACAAGGACATTTCCAGGGTGGAGATCCCCATGGGTGATACAGCATCCATGGAGACGGGCAATCTCTCTCCCAAGGTCTGAGGCAAGCCTGGCCTGTCTGCCCGGCGCGAGATGCCGTTCCCGGAGATATCTCCTAAGTGGAATGCCGAAGACCTCAAGCGTCACCAGAAGAGAGACCTGCCCACGGCCAAGGCCCTTACCCTCTGCTACAGCCACGACCTCTGGTGTATTCAGTCCGTGTTCCAGGAGGAGCCTCGCACCCTGCCAGGCCCGGTAGGCACGGGACCCCCGCCATATAGTCTTTATCTTTCCCCATCCCTTCTCTGCCCTGAAGTACTTAAAGTATAGGACGCGGCCAGAGAGAGATATCCTGAGTACTGTCGTGCTCGGTACAGTAGACAGGACCTCACAGCCCGGCCTCTGAGCAAGCTCATCAGGGTCACTTGCCAGCAGCCTCAGGAAGTCACGGTCTCTCCAGAGGGGAGAGACCCATATTGAGTGACCCGGGCAATCCGTCCCGCGGCAGAGGACAAGTCTCGGCATCGCTTCCATGGTCATGGGCCCAGGATTCCAGCCTCTCTCAGGGTCTTGAACATGGAGGCAAAACGGTGCTCATATGTATACTCTGCCAGGACCCTCTGTCTGCCGGCCCGGGCTATACGTCTTCGATCTTCCTCATGTTCCAGGTAATAACGGATCTTGTCTGCCATTTCGTCATAGTCGTTAAAGACCTCTATCTCCCTGCCAGGGACCAGGACCTCTTCTATACCTTCTACGCGACGGCACAGATAAAAGGCCCCGCAACCCACTGCAATATAGATCCTTGCACTCATGGAGAGCCGCACATCCGGATAAGAATCCAGGGAGAGGAATATCTTACAGGCACGGGCGACCTTTGAATATGTCTCATGATATACAAACTCCCCGCCATAGGACCTGCATACCCTGGAAAAGAGAAAGGGCAGATTCTTGAGCTTCCTGGATGGCCTGGGCCCCCACCACTTGAGCTGAAATCCTGCATTGATCACACGGGCCAGCATCTGCCGCCTGGCGAGATACTGGGGCAATGTGCTCAGATTCCCCACAAAGGCCACCTGGGACCCATAGTGCATTATGTCCCTGGGGGTCAATGGCGTATCAGGATAGAATGGCGGGGCAAATGCCTCAGAGAGCCAGGCCACCCTCTCTATCCCGGCTGCCTTGTATTCCAGGACCCTCCCCTGGCTCATGGTAAAGAAAAAATCCGAATGCCTTCCCATATTGACCATATGTTCATCCGGGGGGACCGGATCAGGGTACCATATGACAAAAGGTATCCCCCTGGACCGGATCTCCTGTATCATGTCAACGGTCATGCCGTCGGCCTTTGTGGCAATTGCCAGGACAGGACGCCTCTCAATGGCATGAGAGATCTGGTCCAGCTGACTGGGCGTGTCCAGGCATATCGCAGTCCATCCCATGTCCTCCAGGGCCCTTGCCATGAAATAGCCGTTGTTCCAGGGCCTCCTGAACTTTGTAAGAAGCAGGACTTTTCCCTTCATGTATATCCCCTGATCACCTGCCTGTATAACTCACAGTAGCGATCCACTATTGCATCAAACCTGTATCTCTCCAGGTGCGTGGAGACGGCCGAGGGATTGATGGCACCTGTCTGTGTAAGTATAAGATCAATTGCACTGGCCAGGGCATTCGAATCGTACGGAGGCACAAGATAGCCGGTCTTGCCGTGGATCACAATATCTTCCGCCCCGCTTACCTCTGTAGCCACTATGGGCAGGCCTGCTGCCATTGCCTCCAGGAGCACATTTGGGAAACCCTCGTTTCCAGGATAGGAAGGCAGGACAAAGGCCCTGGCCCCCTTATACCATGCCAGCTTCTCCTCTCCTTCCTTAAATCCAACCAGATGTACCCTGTCCAGGAGTCCTAACTCACTGGCCAATTCCCTGAGTTCTCCATACTTTGGACCATCCCCGACAATTACCAGATCGATCTCCTGGTGCCTGTCTGCCAGGTGAGAAAATGCCCTGATGAGGCAATCAAATCCCTTAAAGCCTACCAACCTGCCGAGTGCAAGGACATAGGGCCTCTCCCACTCCATTGGCCTTGCCTCTTTAAATGGATCCGGGTCTATACCGTGTGGTATGTGTACGATCCTCTCTGGTCTTACACCAGCAGACTCCACGATCCTCTGTATCCCGCTGCTGAGCGCCGTCACCATGTCTGCCCTTAAGAGACCCCTCCTTGCCCGCCTGTTCCTGTGTCTGTGTGACAGGTGGCGCCCTTGCTTGAATATGTTGGTCCTCCTCGGCGTGACTATATAGGGCACACCCTTCAGGGCCTTAAAAAAGGAAGAGACATAGGCAGCAGGATCAACCCCATGGCAGTGTATTATATCAAAGGCCTTCTGATTATATATCTTTAGGAGCCAGAACAGATATGCCCTTGTAAAAATGCGTTTTACCGGCCAGCGCGGATATCTGTATACCGGGTAAGAAAACGAGAGACCCTGATCTCCCTCTTCATGCGGGGCCAGGACCTCCACATCCACCCCTGCCTTTCTGAGGGCCAATACCAGCTTATGTGTATTTCGAGGGACACCTCCTGGCCTGGGCAGATAGACCCCCATGAAAAACAAGACCCGCATGTCTCTATAGGTGTAACCGTTCACACCCTCTCCTGTTGCAACCGTCCACGTCCCCGGCCAGCGGTAGCATTTTGAAGGGTTTCAGTGCGGATTAATACGCAGAGGCCCTGATCTTGTGCATCAGGCGATGCTCCTGAAACCCTTCAAAAGGCTACCACTGGCCGGGGGGAATGTGAACGCTTACGGTGTAACCGTTCACACCCCCTCATCTTTCTGGATGATAAGGATCGTGGTGACCTTCTCAACGCCACCTCAAGTTAGAGTAATCCATATAATCTGCAAATAGAAGTCGATCTGTCTCAAGCTCATCTATCTTCCCGCAAGGCCTCGAGACTCTTCACAGGTGATTTCCTGTTCACTTACATCATTCCCAGCGCCTTTATCGCTGCCATCATGGGGTCTGAGAAAAATATCGGGTCAACCCGTTCGACGATGTCACCCGACACCTCCAAGAAATTTCGTCTGCTCTGGGGAGGTAAAAGCTCAAAGCTGAAAGCTCAAAGATAGAATATGGAGTGATCAGGCATGATATGGCCGCAAAGAGGCGCAAGATGCGGCCCGTTACCAGGCTCTACCTCTACCTGGTGGCAGAGCCACTGAGATTGATGGTTTCGTAAAAGATCCAAAATATCACGCAAAGTCGCTAAGTTATAGAGGAGACAAAGACCCTTTACAGGACCCCTTTGGGAGGAAGGAGCTTTTCAATAAGATTCTTGAGGAAAATGAGCTCATCTCTATGTGCATTGAGGGTGGCCTCCAGACTTGTCTGCCTCCTCTGCATCTGCCATTGCATCCGCAGGACAAAGCCCAAGATCACCAGGGAGATGGCGATAAAAAAACCAAACATCCGCTGGAGGGTATCAAAACGGCCATTCATCTCGGCACGAAGATCATCGATGCGCTTATTGACATCGTCAAAGCGCTTATTGACATCGTCGATGCGCTTATTGAGGGCCTTTTGGCCCTCTTCAAGCCGGGTAAGCCTCTCCACTATCTCGCGGTCAGTTATCCTGGGGGCCCTTTCAACTGCAAGAGCCCACATTGGAGACAACAAAATGGCCATTAGAATAGAAAATATAATTACCTTACGCATAATTATATCATTAGGATACAGACCGGTTTTGTCAATTAGACAAGAGAATTTTCATCATGCACCAGGCTATATTTTGATCGCCGCCACCCGGCGGTCATAATTGCTTTCTCGTTACAATCGTAACACAATCTTAGTAGCCCTGCCACTAGATGGAGGCAGAGCCTCCAGAATTCCAGGCTAAATTTTATTTTTGAGGGTGACCTTTTTACTCTACTTGACATGTACGCGTCCTGTCAGACCAAGATCTTCGAATATCTGTTTGAGATCAGTTTCAAGGCTCCGCGCTAGTGGTAATAAACCGGTCCGCTCATCGCCAGATCCTTTCTTACCGCAGAGACGCAGAGAGCGCTGAGTTTTCATTGTAATTATTAACTATGCGTTTGATGCCGTTTTTGAGAATCGGCACATTAAAATTAATCAACAGCCCGACAGTCCATCCACCAAGTTTCAAATATGTCAGCAATTGAGCTTCATGTATCGCTTCTATTCGTTCCACTGCTTTCAGTTCAACTACGACCGCATTGGCCACCAATAGGTCAAGCCGGTATCCGCAATCTAATTTCACTCCCTTGTATTCAACGGGAAGCGCAACCTGTCTTTCAAATGGAATACCTCTCAGCGTTAGCTCATGACACAAACATTCCTCATAAGCCGATTCGAGCAGTCCAGGACCCATTCCCCTGTGCACTTCAATTGCCGCCCCAATAATCTGTTGTGTCAATTCATTTTCCTTCATTTTAGAATTCTTTCATTTTAACCGCAGAGACGCTGAGATCGCTGAGCTTTTTCATCAAAAAGAATTCTTTTTCATTTCTCTGCGTCCTCTGCGCCTCTGCGGTGAGTCCCTTACTTTGGAACCGCCAGGAGCATCGCGTCCAGTGACCGTTTCTCTTCACTGCCTTTAGGATACAGGGCAGAAAGGGCGTTGGCCAGACGCAGGAAGTCCAGGCCACGGTCCTGTTCTGCCGCAATCAGCGCGCGCAGAGCATTGGCCTGACCACCCGACTGGAGAAGCATGGCCGCGTGTACCCGGTCCAGTGTCGTGGCCTCCTGTTCACCGCCGAGACGC
Source organism: Deltaproteobacteria bacterium (assembly GCA_027004315.1). Lineage (GTDB taxonomy): Bacteria > Desulfobacterota > Dissulfuribacteria > Dissulfuribacterales > UBA3076 > JALTHG01. Next base: position 87 of record JALTHV010000064.1, on the reverse strand, counting down.
TGAGATCGCAGAGATTCCTCATCAATGATAATCTTTTTCTTCCCTCCGCGTCCTCCGCGCCTCTGCGGTGAGATTCTTCTCCATTTG
>JALTHV010000063.1 GCA_027004315.1 Deltaproteobacteria bacterium | reverse complement strand
CTTCTTTGGGCATTTGTTCCCCATGTTGATCAAGTGCCTTCTGGCCTATTTCCCGAAGGTAGAAATGAACCCACCAATCATGCCACTGCCAAGTATCTAATTAAACCGATAGATATAAAAAGGCCTCGACAGAGGCCAAATCTACCCGTAGCTGCCTTTCCTGATTATCCAAATGAAATCAGAGTGGTATATCGTGCAAAAAAGAGACCTGGGTTAGTGGTAGGCGGTAATAGCAAGGCAGTTCCAAATGAACTGCGCCGTGGTTACCCTAGATGGCAAACCAGCCCAACAATCCTGGTGGCCCCTTATTATGGAATCGAGAGCACCCACCAAAGAGGTGGCTGGCCAGAAAAACTTGTTGAAAGAATTAGGCACTGTGAATATCCGCAATATTTTTGGGATAAACTACCCCTTCCAGGGGAAACAGACCAGTCGGTTTTACGACTTGATCACATTCAGCCCATTGGCACCCATCACCAGTCCCTTGAATGGACAAAATTCCGCCTCTGTGATGAAGCCATGGAACTACTTAAGGAGCAGATAACCTGGCTTCTTTGGGGTAATTTACCAGAGGATAGTGATTTTTTGTATTTACGCGAGGAATTGCTATCCCTTTAGTTTTCAAACCAAGCTTTCACGGCCTCCCTTAGCGTGCTTGGACGATTTGCATCAAATTCTTTCTGATTGATTCGAGCATATTTCCATCTGCTGCCCGTCTTTTCAGATATCCTTCTGCACCAGTCTTTAATTGCATGATCCTTTGCCCTTGTTCCTTTCCAGACTCTGCCCTCTCAAGAATAGAGCTATCCATTACCTGGCGCATTATACCAGACTGCAGAATCGAATAAACCCTTCCACGATTTCGGTTGCGCCTCTGGCGGGGGGGCTCCCTAAAGAATAAGTGGAAGAAGTAGGAATAGAGATAAAAGTGGAATAACCGGAACCTCTCAAAATCGTAAAAGTGGGTATCCCTTGACAGCCGAAAAAATGGCAGGTTTCAATCGGAATCGCTGGCAACTTTGCGTCGAATTACGCACATTTCTTTTTTCTTTATTTCTGAATTTACTTTTTCAATTGTACCATAAATATTTAAAAACTCGTCGGTATTTTGCTTACGAGTAAATTTACCTAAAAGATGTCTTCCACCTCCGCATAATTCTTTACTACTACGTCTTATTACTATTTGATGCTCTCTGGAGACAGGGTCTGTCCAGTTACGGAATCTCACTTTACATCGTGCGAAGAAATCAAGCCATGCTTCAATGTTCTTCTCTGGTGATTCTGTAGGCGGCAGCAAATCCTGAATTCCTCTCTTTGCCATTATTATTTTCCTTATTTTGTTGTTTTATCTATATCTTTGCCTTGGATGTCTAACAATCTATTTTTTTGAGGGCTTCTGCTTTTTTAACCTTATCAAGCCTGCCTCAATTCGTATGAAATCCTCACTTTTTCTGTTGTATTGACTCAGGTCGATCTTAAATCTCTCAGCCATTTCCAGCACCACCGGCAAGGGATCCGGGTCGCATTTTTCCCATACCGGCCTTAATTCCCTGAGAAATATATTGGCAGTTACAGGAC
>JALTHV010000062.1 GCA_027004315.1 Deltaproteobacteria bacterium | reverse complement strand
GGGAAGGCATCGAGTCCTCGACGGACATACGTATGAAGACCGCATGAGGGAAATGATGGAATTTATCTTCGATAGGGGATATGAACTTCCGGTGTGGCATTCAGAAGGTCAAGATGTAGATAAACTTATAAAAGAGGCCGGCAAAGACACAGATTTGGGTATCTATTTAGCCAAGTTTGCTGAAAAGGGGAGAATAGGACTTGACGACATAATAGAGGACATAAGAAAAGGTGATGGGGACCTTTCAGAGGTGGAGACCATCTTCTTATTTATGAATGCAATAAAGGATCAATATTTACCTTATATTGAAAGATAGAGAATATGAAAAACGTCCTTATCATCAACCTCACCAGGATGGGTGATCTTGTACAGACAACTCCTGTCATGGCAGGACTAAAGCATAACTATCCAGATGTCTGCATTACGCTATTGGCTAACCCTGCCTTCTCTGAAATCTGTCAATACATCCCCTTTGTGGATAGACTCTTTATCTTGCAGATTGATAAAATTGTAAATGGAATAACCCAGAATTTTATTACGACTTTTCGATATATACATGATATATTAGATGAAATCAATAAAATAAAATATGATCTTGTGATTAACTTTACTCATACTCCCTCCAGTGCAATCCTCACATCATTGATCAACGCAAAGAGAATAAGTGGCCTGACTATAGATCGCCAGGGCCACAGCCTAAAAATTAACCCCTGGATAAGATATTTTTTCAATGTAATACCCGGCAGGGCATATAATCCATTTCATCTCTGTGATGTCTATATCATGGCTGGAGGTGCAATTCCCAAGGAAAAGGGGCTGCACCTCCGTGTACCATACGACATCGAAGAATGGGCCAAAGCCGTCTTATACAGGAAGGGCATAACAGATAGAGACCTGGTAATTGGTCTCCAGCCCGGGGCAAGTGCTGAGGACAAGAGATGGCCTGTCAGCTCCTTTGCAGACCTGGCAAATAGGTTAACTGCGGACCTTGGAGCAAAAATTGTCCTGACAGGCTCTGCCAAAGAGATAGAGTACGGAAGAAAGATTGAGGCCCTATCCAGGGTAAGGCCCCTAAATTTTATCGGAAAGACAGACTTAAAGGAACTTACTGCCCTTCTCAAAAGGTGTAATCTCTTTATCACTAACGATACTGGACCACTGCATATAGCTACTGCTGTAGGGACAACGTGCATTGATATCTCCCTGGCATCAGTATACTTTAAAGAGACAGGTCCCTATGGTGATGGTCACTACGTGATACAGGCGGATATTCCATGCTGTCCATGTAGTTTTGCCACAACATGTAAGGATATGATCTGTAAAAAGATAATCAGTGTCAGTAGTGTCTTCGAGCTTGCCAAAAACATAATAGAAAAAAAAGGGCTAACAAATATTGTTGATTCATCCTTGTGGAAAAATATCCAAGTCTATCGATCATATTTCGATAGAAATGGATTAATAGAATATAGACCACTTATTCGAAGACCTCTTAAAAAAGAAATTCTCTTTAGATATATATATAAAGCAACATGGCTCAATCTACTCTACAAAAAAAATCATCGAGATCTTCCTGATATAA
>JALTHV010000061.1 GCA_027004315.1 Deltaproteobacteria bacterium | reverse complement strand
TTTTTTAATGGGACAACTGCTCAATATATATAGAGAGAAGATACAGAGGAGGGTATGGCTCTTCCTTGTGCTCCTTTTTTTGCTCTCTGCGCTGATCATATTTGCCATTGCAGTTGGCCCTTATAGACTCAGTCTTAATGAGGTTATTCGCTCGCTCTCTGGCCTTGAAACAGGCACGCAGAAGGTCGTGGTCTGGGACATAAGGATGCCCCGAATCGTGGCGGCAATCATTACGGGCTGTGCCCTGGGTATCTCAGGTATGGCCATCCAGTGCCTGCTCAGGAATCCCCTGGCATCTCCCTTTACCTTGGGAATCAGCCAGGGAGCGGCATTTGGGGCCGCCTTCTCCATTGTGGTCCTGAATACAGGCAGCATGAAGCAAAGCGCCTTAAATACATATCTTGGTGCATATGCCACTACCACTTCTGCCTTTATTGGGGCAATAAGCGCAACGATTATTATTCTGCTCCTGGCACGTCTGAAAAAGATGTCTCCAGAGGCAATTATCCTGGCCGGAGTGGCCCTGTCCTCTCTCTTTACCTCCGGTACGATTCTGATCCAGTATTTTGCCACAGAGGGAGAGATCGCCAGTGTAGTCTTCTGGACCTTTGGAGACGTGGCACGCTCTGGATGGCAGGAACTTGCCATACTCAGTGTAGCCACTATCTTGGTAATTGTATATTTTTTTATCCACTCCTGGGACCTCAATGCCATGACGGCCGGAGAAGACGTTGGTCGATCCCTGGGGGTCGGGTTAGACAGACTCCGACTGGTAGGCATGTCTATGGCCGCCCTGGTATCTGCCCTGGCCACTGCATTTAATGGCGTAATTGCATTTCTGGGCCTGTTGGCGCCACATATTGCCAGACGCCTTGTGGGATCAGACTATCGCCTTTTGATCCCATTCTCCTGCCTTGTGGGGGCCTTATTACTCCTGGCAGCCGATACTGCCGGACGCCTGATGGTAGGTTCCGGGACACTCCCTGTGGGCGTGCTCACGTCCTTTATGGGGGCCCCACTCTTTCTATATCTCCTGATCAAGGGGCTGGGAAGATGATTCTCTCTGTAGCAGGTGTCCGCTTTAGCTACAACAGCCATCCAGTCTTAAGGGATGTGGGCTTTGATCTGCCAGGTGGCAAGATCCTTGGACTCTTGGGTACAAACGGTGCAGGAAAGTCCACTCTACTGAAGTGTCTGAACAGGATACTTAGACCTGAAAGGGCTACTATACAGATAGGAGGCAGAGATATCTCCTCTATGCATGGCAATGAGATTGCGAGGCACTTTGGCTATGTACCACAGAGATATGGAGAAGGCCCTCTGACTGTCTTTGATGAGGTACTGCTTGGCAGAAGGCCTTATATAGGCTGGAGGGCCACAAGGCATGACCTGGAGGTAGTAGAAGAGATACTCAAGCTCATGGGCCTCCAGGACCTGGCATATAAGCAGACAGACCGACTCAGCGGCGGGGAACTACAAAAGGTCATCCTGGCCCGTGCACTGGCACAGGAACCAGAGGTGCTCCTCTTAGATGAACCGACCAGTAATCTAGACCTAAAGAACCAACTCCAGGTCATGGA
>JALTHV010000060.1 GCA_027004315.1 Deltaproteobacteria bacterium | reverse complement strand
AAGACATACTTGAGGGATTAGACACACACAACATTGCCGATCTCAGCGAAAGAGGACAAAAAGTCAGGGATATCATCCGGAATGCAAAATTTCCTGAAGACCTGGAAAGGGACATCAGGGACTCATATGATATGATGGAGAGGATCTATGGCCCAAATGTTGATGTTGCTGTAAGGTCCTCTGCTACTGCTGAAGACTTGCCTGATGCCTCCTTTGCCGGACAGCAGGACACCTACCTGAATATCAGGGGGATAGAAGGTGTTCTCGATGCCTGTCATCGCTGCTTTGCCAGCCTGTTTACTAACAGGGCCATTTCCTATCGCCAGGACAAGGGCTTTGGCCATTTTGATGTTTACCTCTCCATAGTTATTCAGAAGATGGTCCGCAGTGACAGCGCCAGTGCTGGCGTCATGTTTACACTGGATACAGATAGTGGATTTAAAGATGTTGTCTATATCACTGGGGCCTGGGGCCTTGGCGAAAATGTCGTCCAGGGTGCAGTAAACCCCGATGAATTCTATGTGTTTAAGCCCACGCTCAAAGAAGGCTATCGCCCGGTAGTGAGTAAGAAACTGGGACTCAAGCAGCAAAAGATGGTCTATAGCACTGGCTCCAGAGATCCTGTAAAAAACGTGACTACTACTGATGAGGAACGTAGCCGTTTTATCCTCTCAGATGACGAAGTGGTCACTCTGGCCAAGTGGGCATGTATCATTGAAGAGTATTATGGCAAGGCAATGGACATCGAGTGGGCCAAGGACGGCGACGGGAATAAAGCTGGTACGGGTGGCCTCTTTATCGTCCAGGCGAGACCGGAGACAGTCCATTCCCAGCAGGACACCAATTTCATGGAGACCTATCGTCTCAAGGAGGCTGGGGAGGTCCTGGCTACTGGAAAGGCCGTAGGTGGCAAGATAAGCCAGGGCAAGGTGCGTATCATCGAGGACGCCAGCAAGATACTTGAATTCAAGGAGGGAGAGGTCCTGGTAACTGACATGACAGACCCTGACTGGGAGCCCATCATGAAGATTGCGTCTGCCATTGTGACAAACCGTGGCGGGCGTACCTGCCATGCGGCCATCGTTTCCAGAGAGCTTGGCATCACCTGTGTTGTAGGGACCGAGGATGCAACTGAAAAGATGTCTACAGGCCAGGAAGTCACGGTCTCCTGTGCTGAAGGTGAGGAGGGACGGATCTATAAGGGTCTCCTGGACTTTGATGTCCAGCGCATTGATTTTAATAACGTGCCCAAGACCAAGACAAAGATCATGATGAATGTCGGTATCCCTGAGCAGGCATTTGTCCAGGGGCAGATCCCCAATGAAGGGGTTGGGCTGGCACGTCTTGAATTTATCATTAATTCCCATATAGGTATCCATCCCCTTGCCCTGCTGAACTATGCAGAGCTCAAGGAAAAGGCATCTTCAGATAAAGAGGCCAGGGAGGTGGTAGAGGCTATTGACTCACAGACGAGGGCCTATGATGACAAGATCAAGTTCTTTGTGGATACGTTGGCCCAGGGTGTTGCGACTATCGCAGCAGGATTTTATCCAAATGACGTTATTGTCAGGCACTCGGATTTCAAAAGCAACGAATATGCCAATTTGATCGGCGGACACCTGTATGAGCCCGTGGAGAGCAACCCGATGATTGGATGGCGTGGTGCCTCACGTTACTATGCCCCCTCCTTTGAGCCGGCCTTTGCCCTGGAATGTGAGGCATTAAGAAAGGTACGAGACGAGATGGGCCTTACGAATGTCAAGGTCATGATACCATTCTGCCGTACGGTTGAAGAGGGAAAGAAGGTCATAGAGGTCATGAAGAGACATGGTCTGGTCCAGGGAGAAAACGGCCTTGAGGTCTACGTCATGTGTGAGATCCCAAGCAATGTCATCCTTGCTGACCAGTTTGCCGAGGTCTTTGATGGCTTCTCCATAGGTTCAAATGACCTGACACAGCTTACCCTTGGGCTTGACCGTGACTCAGAACTCGTATCTCATATCTATGACGAGCGTAACGAGGCAGTAAAGCGTCTGGTTCGTCAGGTAATAGAGACGGCAAAGAAGGCAAAACGCAAGATTGGTATATGTGGGCAGGCCCCCAGTGACTTCCCTGACTTCGCGGCCTTTTTGGTCGAGTGTGGCATAGACTCAATGAGCCTGACACCCGATACTGTAGTAAAGACCAGGCTGATAGTGGCTGACAAGGAAAAGGAACTCGGGATACAATAGATGTAGGGGCAGGCTTTATGCCTGCCTTAAGGATGATATGTCAAAGAAGATAGTCAAAGTCGGAGATATTGAGTGTGGCTCAGACCAGTTGTTTTTGATATCTGGCCCATGTGTCATTGAAGAAGAGTCTTTGATGCGAAAGACCGCAGAAGAGCTCAAGGGGATATCCGAGAGATTAAAGATACCCGTTATCTACAAATCTTCTTTTATCAAGGACAACAGGAGTTCTCTGAAGTTTTATAAGGGCCCCGGGCTGGAAAGGGGCCTGGAAATTCTCCGGAAGATAAAGCAGGATTTTGGATTTCCTGTCTTATCAGATATCCATTATCCTTCGCAGGCCGGGCCTGCTGCAGAGGTGCTTGATGTAATACAGATACCGGCATATCTCTGTATGCAGTCTGAGCTCATCATCAGCGCCGCAGAGACTGGCAGGCCTATCAATATCAAGCATGGCCAGTTTCTGGCACCTGAAAATATGATTAAACCTGTCCTTAAGGCAGTTGAATCGGGAGATAACCAGGTTATCCTCACTGAACGGGGTTATACCTTTGGATATAATGATCTGGTGGTTGACCCCCGCAGTTTTTACGAAATGAGGGCAATAGGCTATCCCCTGGTCTTTGACATTACGCATTCTATCAGGAAATATGGAATCCCCAGCGCCGATCCGAGGGGAGGTGCAAGAAAATACCTGCCTGTCCTGTCACGGGCAGGTGTAGCTGCCGGGGTTGATGGTGTCTTTATTGAGGTCCATCCCGAGCCAGAAAAGGCCCTATGCGATGCCGCCAGCCAACTCTCTGTCTTTGATTTGGAGGAGTTCTTGAAACCGATTATTGAGATTCACAACCTGGAAGTAAAATACAGAAAGAACTAAAATTATGGAACTATATCTTGACAGCGCAGACATCAATGAGATCGAAAGGGCCTTTAAACTGGGCTTTCTGGATGGCCTGACAACTACCCCTACCTTTATGCACAGACATGGGATCACTGATATTGACGGACTGATCCTCAAACTGGCCAAGATCGTACCGGTCCTGCAGGTGGAGGCCCTGGGGAAGCAGGCAAAAGATATATACAATGAGGCACACAGGCTATTAGATCTGGGCCTTGATAAAAAGACATCGGTCTTTAAGATCCCTATCTCTATGGAGGGAATTACTGCATGCAGAATGCTTCGTAATGAGGATATTATGGTAAACATCCATTTGGTATATACGCTTCAGCAGGCGTATATGGCCATGCATGCCAGGGCCAACTATGTATGTCCCCTTGTAGGCCGCCTGCAGGACCAGGGACACGATGCCATCGCCCTTGTCGAAGAGTGTGTTAATGCCGTAAATTATTATGGTTACGACACAAAGGTCATGTTCTCATCGGTTCGCAACGTTGAACATGTAAGGAATGCCATAAACATTGGTGCCCATACCATCACGGTCCCCTATAAAATTCTCCAGCAGATGACTGAAAATAACTTTACTGCCGTGGGGACTGAACAGTTCTACGAGCACACAAGGCTTATGACGGTCAGAGTTAAAGAGGCCATGAGTTCCACTAATCCTGTTGTATCTGCCGATACTGAGCTACAGGATGCCATAGTAAAGATGACGGAATATGGCTTTGGTTGCATCATTATTGTTGGCAGCGGTGGTGAAACCCTTGGCGTATTTACTGATGGCGATCTGAGGAGATTGTTACAGAGAAATGGGAGGGACGTTCTTAAATACAAGATGTCTGACTTTAAATATAATTCACCCATTTGTATTGACAGCCAGGAATTTTTATTTAAGGCAAGTGAACTCTTTAAGACCCACAAAGTGGACAATCTGTTGGTTACGGAAGGTGATAAACCCATTGGTCTCTTGGATATTCAAGATATCTAAATGTCTTACAATATGTAACCGTTCATACCCCCTCCTGTTGCAACCGTCCACGTCTCCGGCCAGTGGTAGCATTTTGAAGGGTTTCAGTGCGGATTAATAGGCAGAGTGCCCTGATTTTGTGCATCAAGCGATGCTCCTGAAACCCTTCAAAAGGCTACCACTGGCCGGGGGGAATGTGAACAGTTACTGCAATATTACACAACTTTTTGAAAAGACAGGAGGAGAATTTGTCTCCCCACCTGCCGATATCAGGAGAAAGCTGAGCAGGGTAAAGGCCTTTGTCTTCGACTGGGATGGCGTATTTAATGCGGGTGCCAAGGGGCGGGGTGCTGCTGGCACCTATTCTGAGGCCGACTCAATGGGCACAAACCTGCTTAGATTTTCATCCTGGATGAACCACGGTCATAAGCTCCCTGTTATGGCAGTCCTGACTGGGCAGGAGGACCTTACGGCTATTGATTTTGTCCTTAGGGAGCACTTCAATTATATCTATCTGAAAAGCACGGACAAAGATAAGGCATTCAGCCACTTATTAAAGATATCGGATATAAATCCTGAAGAGATGGCCTTTTGCTTTGACGATGTCCTGGACCTTCCTGTCGCAGAGAGGTGTGGTCTGCGTTTTATGGTGAGAAGGAATGCCTCTCCACTCTTTAGAGAATATGTTATTCAGAGAAATTTTTGCGACTATCTGACAGGCCAGCAGGGAGATAATCACGCAATCAGAGAGATCGCAGAGCTGATCCTTGGCCTCAGGGGGGATTTTGATTCGGTCATTCGTGAGAGAATTGGATTTACCAGACTCTATCAGGGATATCTAAATCAGAGGAGTTCACAAAAGACCGAGGCCTTTATCCTACAGGATAACTGCATTGTTGAATACAAATTCCCTTAGAGTGTAGCCGTTCATATTTCCTC
>JALTHV010000059.1 GCA_027004315.1 Deltaproteobacteria bacterium | reverse complement strand
ACAGGGCAGTCAACGCCGTTTTGTCGGAGATCAAGGCCGGTTTGTCCGATGGAGACAATGTGGTCAGGATTGCCGGCTTCGGCGCTTTCAGGGTCATCGAACGGGCAGCCAGGACAGGCCGCAATCCTCAGACCGGAGAAAGCATTGAAATCCCGGCAAAAAGAGTGATCAGGTTTAAGGCCGGCCGGGCGTTTCAGTCCATGGTGGCCTGATCAACATCTCCATAACTCCTCTCCGATCCCCGTCTTTATGGCGGGGATTTTTTTTATCCTCTCCGGGAAGCTGTAGAAAAATGGCTTTTTTTTGGGCCGTTTTTAGGAATCTGAGCGCAATTTTCCCCTTGCCCGTATGTTATAATTGCTGAGTTCGATTGGTGAGTCGAATGACAGTCTGGCTCTGGCTTCATTGATCTATAACAAAATGTAAGGAGGAAAAAAAGAGGAAAAATGAGACGTTTAGGAAATGAGGGAGGCTTCAGCTTTCTGGAAGTTGTGCTTTCCCTGGGCATTATCATGATCCTGGTATCGGCCCTGGTGCCGCTTGCCAGCACCCAGCTCAAGGACGCAAAGATTGCAAGGGCAAAAGATGACGTGGCTCTCATTGCATCTGCCATCAGCCAGTTCAATGCGGACACCGGTGAATGGCCGATTTGGAAGAAGGGGACCACATGTACAAATGGCAGTGGCCATTACAGCTATCTGGTCAGCAAGGATGGTGAGATGCCAGGAGGCATTACCCTCAGAAACAATGACACGATAGACGATCAGCTGGTGTATAACATGCCGGGCGGAACTATCTCTAATGCTTACCCTGATGAAGCATCGAATAGCACCACAGCGTGGAGAGGCCCTTATATTCATGGTCCTAACAGTGGGAATAATAAAGGCGGTAGAGCCGCGGTTTCCAAGGATCCCTGGGGCAATAAGTATGTAGTCAACGTCTGGGCTCTTGCCCCTAGCAATGATGATGGCTCAACCGGTAAACACTATGTGGCAGTAGTCATTTCCGCAGGCCCGAACGAGAAGATAGATACCCCTATAACAAAAGGGACCGATACGGAATTGAGGAACTTTAAGGTAAAGGGTGACGATATCGCCTGTGTGATCAAGTAGGACAACTTGAAACCGAAGCCAGAAGCTGAGGGAAGGCGGCGGGTTTCGCTACCTTCCCATTTCTATCCAAACGTAAGATTTCCTCAGGACCACCTCCGGCTAAATGGTATCTTTTCCTAAAAAAAGCATTTTTTTTGGCCGTTTTTACGAATATCCGGCAGAGTTTGGAATGGGATAAGTGGTATCATTAGCATCCATGGTTTACCACAAAAATGGTATGGGTTGAATTCTGGTATCAACAGGAGGCTGAAAGGCATTGTTTTCAATGTTCGAAAATCCCTTTGCAACTCCCACCAGGAGAGAGATCTCCAGGTGGGGGAACAGGAATAAGTTCTCAAAATATCTTCCCTACATGGCGTATGACGACAAGAAAGGGATTTACTACAACCAGGACGATACTGCCGGATTCTGTTTCCTCTGTCAGCCGTTTCTGGGCAGCAGCAGCAAGACCGAGAAAGAGCTGGCAGGA
>JALTHV010000058.1 GCA_027004315.1 Deltaproteobacteria bacterium | reverse complement strand
AGAATTGGCGAAAGACCTGGTAGATATGGGTGTTGAGATCATATCCACTGGCGGTACTGCAAGGGTAATAAGGGAGGCGGGCGTCTCTGTAAGGGACGTCTCAGAAGTTACAGGTTTTCCAGAGATGATGGATGGCAGGGTGAAGACCTTACACCCTATAATCCATGGGGGTATCCTGGCTATTCGTGACAATGCCGTCCACAGGCAACAGATGGAAGACCATTCCATACCACCTATTGACATGGTGGTAGTAAATCTCTATGCCTTTGAAAAGACTGTGGCCAAAGAGGGCGTTAATTTGGCAGAGGCCATTGAGAATATTGATATCGGGGGACCGACTCTGCTTCGTTCTTCGGCAAAGAATTTTCGGTATGTGACCGTGATAGTAGATCCTCTTGATTATCCAAGAGTGCTTGGAGAGATGAAGGCCAATGCTGGAGGCACCAGCCTGGTCACGCGTTTTGAACTGGCCAAGAAGGTCTTTGTTACAACAAACAAATATGATCGCGCCATCTCCAATTATCTGCAGGGAATCGATTCTCAGGAAGACCCATATTTTAACTAATTCTATGATCTGTGTCTCATTGGCTGAGGCTACTCCTGATGCTCTATTGGGCTCTATACAACACGTAGGCCCAAAGGCAGACCTGATAGAGATACGTCTGGATACCTTAGAAGACCCGGAGTGTCTGGATATTAAAGGCCTGTTAAGGGCACGGCCTTGTCCTCTGATCTTTACTAACAGATCCAGATGTGAAGGTGGTCACTTTTCAGGCTCAGAGGAAGAACGAATAGGTCTCTTAGAAAAGGCTGTCCTGGCAGGCGCAGACTATATCGATCTTGAGCTGCGGACAGACCTGGCCTTAAGAGGCGTTGTCCTGGAAAAGATCCAAAAGGCCAATACAAAACTCATCATCTCCTATCATGATTTTACCTCTACTCCCTCAAGAGAAGGACTTATTGAGATATTTGATTCGGAAAGGAGGGCTGGAGCAGACATAGGAAAGATTGTTACTATGGCTGAGGGCCCAAGAGATGTCTTGAGGGTCCTCTCTCTCTATCCCAGGGCACTGGATGAAGGATTTTCTCTGATAGCCTTCTGTATGGGGACCCTGGGAAAGATGAGTAGGCTGGCCTGCCTGTCGCTGGGCGCATATCTGACTTATGCATCTCCATCCAGGGGTCATGAGGCTGCACCGGGGCAGATACCCCTGGATGACTTGAGGGCTATAGTTGACTACCTGAATGGTTCAGGAGATAAGGGGCTTAAAAAAGTAACTTCTCAATAAGTCCTGGCAATACAGTGTTCCCCCTCACCCAAACCCTCTCCCCTGGGGGAGAGGGCAGGGTGAGGGGGGTGCTTCTTTTGGAAACGATTTGCGTTAGCCCTGTAAGAGCCTGAAAGTCGGAATGATTTTTGGAGAATGCAGGGTATTGGTGGATGCGCTTCGCTTATCCACCCTACAGATTCGTTGTATTCGGAATGCATAATTTTGGTATAAAAAGATTAACCATGGATGAAAACACGGCTGCCAACATGCACCAGATATAGATGTAGGGTGGATAAGCGAAGCGCATCCACCAATACCGCT
>JALTHV010000057.1 GCA_027004315.1 Deltaproteobacteria bacterium | reverse complement strand
TTTTTTAAGGTCGTGTTTAGTAATAGTCTTTTCCATCCTCTTTGTTGCCCTAAGCTTTCCCCTTGAGGCCCAGGAACTAAAACAAGATGTAACTATCGAAGGGCTCAAGAGAGATCTGGCCTTTTTTTCATGGAAGCTGGATTCTCCCCACCTGAAAATTGACGATGTAGCTGATATCTCAAAAAGATTGAGTAATATTCAGCCAGTCATAGACTCGTGCCTCAACGATACATCTAATGAATTGAATAGCGTCAATGCCTCCCTTGAAAGTCTTGGCCCGAGGATAAAAGGGGAGGCCCTGGATGTCACAAAAGAACGATACTTTCTTCAGAGGAAGAAGACCGAGCTCGAAAGAAGAAATGGCCAGTGCAAAGTCCTTGCACTAAAGGTCCAGGCCCTCAGGAAAAAATTTGAGAAAAAGAGAAAGGAGCTTGCGGCAAAGAACCTTTTTTACAGACAGCCGGATATCCTGAGCCTCATTACGCAGGTATCCAAGGGGATCCCCTCCTGGCCTGAAACTCTACGTATTTACTTGATAGAGAGGTCAGGGAGGGATAATCTGAAGAGGCATATCGGGCTATTGGCAGGTGGAATAGGTCTTTTTTTTGTGCTGTGTGTCGCTATCTCTCTTTTTTTGATCCGGCTGGCCCGTGTCTCAAGGCATAAAGAGGTCTCTGGCCATATACCTGCCACGATCCTTTCCTCCCTGGCTGTTCGTCTTCCTATCGCAGCCTTTTTGGGCATTTCTGCCCTTTTTATCTGGGTCCTTGAGGACTGGGATCTCAACAAGTCGTACCTTATAGGTCTGTTATTCGCTTTTTCTTTCTTTATCTTTCTGAATTCTTTGATATCTGTTCTTCGTGTAGTCGCCTCTTCCAGGGAATCTTCTGGATTTGTCGGCTCAGAGGAGACTGTAGGTAAGGTCTCTGGAAGGATAAATGCATTTCTCTTTTTTCTTACACTGTTCATTCTCACCCAGATCCCTCCGCTAAAGAACGATCTGCAAGGGGTATATGCACAGCTCATCCACGCATCTTTGATTCCACTGGGTGCCATTTTATCTTTGGGTGCCATGGGTCCATGTCTCAAGGCATGGAAAAACAGGGCTGCGCGTTATTTTCTTATCTTATTTTTATGTCTAGTCCTTGTCTTTGTGGTAGGGGCAGAGTGGCTGGGCTACAGGAATCTCTCCTGGTACTTTCTCGCAGGCACATTCTTTACATACGTATCCGGGCTCACGGTCTACTGGCTCAGAAACCTGCTGCACAATCTCTTGGATGACTTTGCTACCGGCCGCAGCCCCTGGTCCGAACGCCTCAGAGACAGGATCGGGATAAAAAAGAGTGAGATTCTGAAGGCCTTTTTCTGGACCAAGGCCATTCTCTCGGCCTTTTTGTGGGGTCTATGGGCCATATCCCTCTTCTATTTCTGGTCCATTTCCAGCACATATCTAAACAGGATCTTCTCCATATTTCTGTATGGGTTTTCTATAGGTAAAATCCAGATCGTCCCGGTCCGTTTGATTGCCGCCATTTTTGTCTTTGGAGGCACCTGGGCATTCACCTCCTGGATAAGGCGACGTATGGGGAAAAAGCTCATGGATGCCTATATGACCAAGAGTGCAAGGGATGCCCTGATAACCCTTACGGGATACCTTGGTTTTGTGATAGCCCTTGTCATGGGTCTTGGGGTGGCAGGGCTTGAATTTTCAAATCTTGCCATCATCGCAGGTGCCCTTTCTGTTGGAATTGGTTTCGGTCTTCAGAATATCGTCAATAATTTTGTTTCGGGCCTGATACTCCTCTTTGAAAGGCCAATAAAGAGGGGTGACTGGATCGCGGTGGGGCAGACAGAGGGATATGTAAAAAAGATCAGTGTAAGATCTACCTTGATCCAGACCTTTGACCGGTCAGACGTGATAGTCCCTAATTCTGAACTCATTTCCTCCCAGGTCACCAACTGGATGCTGGGAGATATCTATGGAAGGCTCAAGATCCCGGTAGGGGTGGCATATGGCAGTGATACCCGGCTGGTGGAAAAGGTCCTTTTTGAAGTGGCCCGTGCCCATCCCCTGGTGATAACTGACAGGCCCGATATGGAACCCAGGGTATATTTCTGGGAATTTGGGGACAGCTCGCTGAATTTCAGGCTGGACGTCTTCCTGAAGGACATAGATAGAAGGAGGGAAACGCGGAGTGAAATCAATTTTGCCATAGACGAGGCCTTTAGAAAAGAGGGGATTAGCATCCCCTTTCCCCAACGGGATATCTATGTCAAGGAATTTAAGCCTAAAAGTTTTGAATCTAAGGATACACTTGAGTAGCGGGGAAAGAGGTTATCTATGGTAAAAGAATATATCCAGGTAGTTACAGCTATAGAAAAGAAAGAAGATGCAGAGAAGATAAGCAGGAGACTGGTAGAGAGACGTCTTGCAGGCTCTATCCAGATAGTGGGACCAATAATGAGCACATACTGGTGGAAGGGCAATATAGAAACGGCCCAAGAATGGCTACTCTTTATCAAGAGCATTAAAGGCCTCTATGAAGAGCTTGAAACTGAGATAAAGAAAATGCACCCGTATGAGGTACCAGAAATAATAGCAGTACCAATAGTAGCTGCCAGTAAAGACTACTTAGAATGGCTAAAAAATGAAGTTAAAGAGGTAGACAAGAAAGAAGATTGATCCTGCTTCTGTAATTTTGTCTTATTCCAAGTTATCTTCGAAAACCGAAATAGCTATATAAGTTTTGTATGCGTAACTGATATATTACGAATATATTTATGTTATAGCTTTAGATCAACTCCGACTTTTTGCAGGATAATCAGTGCTGGGAAATGCCCCAATACAAAAAATTCCCAGCATAACGATTTTTCCGAAAATCATGCTGTCCGTTGAAAATATAAATTACTTCTCTTCATCGCAGCAGGATGATTCCGGAGACTTCTCCTATATCCTCTGAGCAACCGGGGTAATCGATCCAAAAGAATACGTTTCTGCGGTAAAGTGTTGTACCACTTCTAAATCCCATAGAGCATTTTACCCTGTATCCAGTAGGAGTTTGTGTCGGCCTTGCCCTGAGCATACCTTTTATGCCAATTCCTATCTACGGGCATGTCTCTGTATAAATCTCTTCTCAGCGCCTCAAGCAGCATCCTCTTTTGGCCCATAAAATCCGCCCCACATATTACCTTTTTGCCTGTTTCCAAAGATAATCTTCTTATCCATTTAATTCCCTCCAGATTTCTCATTAGGTGATGGTCAAGGACTAGTGTTCCTACATTGTAGGCCAGGTGTCCGGCATTCTGCCACGCCCTTTCAACCTGGCTTTTGGAGAGACTCAGAGACAAATAGAGAGGAGGGCCGTCAACAATGGCAATGTCAGGATGCCAGTCTATAATTTGAGAAATGGCTTCCTCATTCAAAAGCTGAATGCCAGGTGCATGGACAAAGGTCTTGTCTCCCTTAATCCTGGTCATGATTACCGTGGTGGTATGAGAGCCCTTGTCTCCGTGAAGTACAGGTTTAGAGAAGCATATTTCCCCTCCGTCTTTCCCTTCTGCAATAAAGGGGCTTTTTTTGAGTGTAGAAAAAAGGACATCCGCTCTTTTTTGTTCAAGTGGGGACAGATGGGACATATCCTTTGTCCATATTTTTGCCCTGGGATTTAAAGAGGCCACCTTTCTGATATGGAGTTGAAAGGGATTGGCATCTGCCAATGGAATATGATCTCCATGAAAGTGACTTATAACAATATCTGTAGCCCCAGCCCACCTCTTGATAATTTTCTTTTGTATCCTTTCATCTATGGCTACCTGAAAGGGGTGGGGCAAGAGCTTAAATCGGCTATATCCCAGGGCAATTCCAGGGTCAATTAAAATTCTTCTCTTCTCCGTCCTGACAAAACAACAAATACCCCTTACGCCCAGGGATTCAGTGCCTAAAATTTCTATGGTCATTTTTCAAATATATAGCTTGGCAAGTCTTCATTAATACTTCCATCAGGCATCATATTATCTGGATGAGAAATGTGTCTTTCTTCCAGTTTCCTCCTTACACAGCGCGTGTAATCATCAAGACAGTATTGCTCAATCCATTTTTTGTGAATCCTGCCCTGCTCATAAAGATATTTCATCGGACAAATATGATACCATTTGCATATCTTGGGTCTCATTATCACATCAATATTGGTAACTTCTCAATAAGTTGGGGCATCATTTTTGGTAACCGATCATATTCCCCCGGCCAGCGGACCAATTATACTAAGGCCTATAACCTCCTGGGGTATTGCATGCAACACCCCTCCCTGGTATCTCAAGAATATTTTATAGAGCCAAAGGACCAGGGTTTTACAAATTAGGGGCCTCACAAGCATACTTTTTCTGGAAATGGAAGGTAAAAATGAAATATGGAGAAAAAGAGATAAAAAAGAGCAAGATTGAACCATGGCCAAATCCATATCCTGAACGCGATTATATCATAGAGATAAATTTTCCGGAATTCACTTGTCTTTGCCCGAGATCAGGATATCCTGACTTTGCAACCATAAGAATAACCTATGTACCGGACCGCTTTATAGTGGAGCTTAAATCCCTAAAACTCTATCTCAACAGCTACAGAGATCAATACATTTCTCACGAAGAATCCACTAACAAGATCTTTTCAGATCTGATGCAGGCCCTCTCCCCCCGGACTATCAAGGTAGAAGGCGACTTTCATCCAAGAGGCAATGTACATACAGTGATCAAGGTGGAAGGAGGCTCCAATGCCAAGGCGACAAAAAAATCCCATTCCAATGCAGGGCCTGGGAACGAGTAACTCTCAATAAGTGAAGGCTTCATTTTGGTAACCGATCACAGGGTGCTTCTTTCCCCAACATGCTCTCGCCCCTTGTCTTCTAAGGTTTTTGAAGAAAACTACAGGGCTAACGCAAATCGTTTCTAAAAGAAGCACCCTGTAATCGGTTACATCGAAGTTGCCAGGACTTATTGAGAAGTTACGGGAACGAGAAAAAACCGCCCATATAGTATCCTGAAAGTCGGATAAAGCGTACATTTCGTTGTATTCGGAATGCAT
>JALTHV010000056.1 GCA_027004315.1 Deltaproteobacteria bacterium | reverse complement strand
CGTAAATTATTGCATTTTAAAGTTTCGGAGTTGATATATCACCCTGTAATTAAAGACTTTTTTCATGCAACACAAAATTGTAAAGGTTATTATTTCACAGTCCCTTATATTATTTTTTATGTTTCAGAGATTTTTTCTAAAGCTAATTTTAAAAAAAAGGGATTTTTCTATACCTGGATAATATTACAGGTAAGCTACTAATGAAAGTGGCTAAGGAAGCTATTTCCTTATTTACCCCTTATTTAAATTAGAGATGAAGATGCTTTTTTTGCTTGATTATTGCAAAATTTACAGTAAAATTTGCAATAATGTGGACAGAAAAACTGAAATATCGTTGGCTGAATCATCGCCTGCCGGATTCCCACTCCAGGAGATTGGTGGTCATAACAGGAGCCCGACAAACAGGAAAGACCACCTTGGCAAGGTCCCGGTATCCAGACCTCAACTATATCAACCTGGACGCACTTGAGGAAAGGGAGGCATTAGCCGGGTTGAGGACTACCGCCTGGGGCAAAACTGTTGGGCCTGCCATAATCGACGAGGCGCAAAAGGAACCCTCTGTCTTCGAAAAGGTCAAATGGTCCTTTGATGGAAGAGAGATAGACTTCTCGGTTCTTACCGGATCATCCAGAATATTGCTCTTGTCAAGCGTGAAGGAGACCCTTGCAGGGCGTGCCTTTCTTTATGACCTGTGGCCCCTCATGGCAAGTGAACTGCGTTCTGATGCTGACAAAGAACCTGACTATCCTCTTATTCACCATATTATTTCTGGGTCAGGGATCATCAGCTCGGTACTGCAGGCCCAAAGACCACTACTTTTGGGTAAAGAGGAAGATATCCTGATTCAGGCTATTGAACATTTGTCTCAATGGGGAGGAATGCCGGGGCTTCTGCCTCTTAATGACAATGAGCGCCATGAGTGGCTTCGCTCTTATCAGCAGACATTTCTTGAGAGAGATCTGGCGGACCTTGTGCGCCTTCGGGACCTGAGTCCATTCCGGACCCTTCAACGTCTTGCGATGCTCCGGACAGGGTGTCTTCTTTCTTTCAGTGAGCTTGCCAGGGATGCCGGCATCTCGGTAAATACTGCCAAGCGCTTTGTTGAATACCTGCGTATCTCCTACCAGACTATCCTCCTTCAGCCCTGGTCCAGGAATCTTACCAGCCAGGTTGTAAAAACCCCAAAGCTATACTGGCTGGATATCGGCCTTTTACGTCAGGGAACCCGGCAATGGGGGGAACTTAATGGTGAATTTTTTGAGACATTGGTGGTGGGAGAAATCTACAAATGGATAAGCACCATGATTCCTGACACAGGGCTGTATTTTTACCGCACCCGCTCCGGAATGGAAGTGGATCTAATACTTGAGACGCAGGACGGACTCTTGGGGATTGAAATCAAGAATAGAAAGAGAGTGGCTCCGACCGATATCCGTCCCTTGAAGGCTGTTGCAGAAAGACTTGGTAACGAGTGGAGAGGCGGACTTTTGGTCTACACAGGCCGTGAGATCATGCAGTTATCAGGCGAGCATTCAATCTGGGCGGTTCCCTTTCACAGGTTAGTCTAAAGGAAGGCTTGTAGGTCCAGGCTCAAACCCT
>JALTHV010000055.1 GCA_027004315.1 Deltaproteobacteria bacterium | reverse complement strand
TCCTGAAACCCTGAAAAAAAGCTACCGCTGGCCGGGGGGAATATGATCGGTTACCAAAAATGATGCCCCAACTTATTGAGAAGTTACATCCAGACATCGTAAGTTCTCAATAAGTCCTGGCAACTTCGATGTAACCGACCACAGGGTGCTTCTTTTTCCAACATGCTCTCGCCCTTTGTTTTCTGAGGTTTTTGCAGCATAGGACCCTCCCTGTTCTCCTTTGCTGCGCTCCGGAGCCAGGGTTTCCAATGCTGCAAAAACCAAGAAAACTACAGGGCTAACGCAAATCGTTTCCAAAAGAAGCACCCTGTGGTCATTTACCAAAATGAAGCCTCCACTTATTGAGAAGTTACCAGACATCTTTCCATTATTTCAGGGTAACCGTTTAAACCCCCTCCTGTTGCAACCGTCCACGTGAGATGTGAACAGTTACATTTCAGGGGCTGTACTGAGGGCAAAAATATGTTATATACAGATCCGTTCCCTATTTTCAGGTTTTTGTTATTTGCACTTGAAGCATCTTGAGCAGGATTCTATATTAGGATTTTGCATTATAGAATAATATAAAACTTTTATATATGTACTCAAGGAGGCATTTATGGCCCTGGATAATTCTACCCGGCGAAATCAATTGATTAAAGATCTTGAAAAAGAGCTAAAGGATCATCCAAACTCTGTCTTTGCTCTTCTTCGCCTTGGCATGGCCTATAGGAACGATGCCAGGCTTGAAGATTCAGAGGCCATGTTACAACGTGCCCTACACCTTGATCCCCTGTCTTTTGAGGCACGGCTTAATCTCAGTACAGTCTATTTCCAGATGGGTAGACTTGAAGACGGCATAGCTGAGAGTAAAAAGGCCCTGGAGATACGATCTAATTCCCCAGAGGCTCTGTCCAATATAGGTGCTGCCTGTATCCAATTGCAGAGATGGGAGGAGGCCGCGCATTATTTAGAGAAGGTCCTTGAGATCAAACCGGACATGGCCTTGGCCCTGGCTAATCTCGTCACGGTCAAGCTGCAATTCGATGAACTGGACGAGGCCATTGCTGCGGGAGAAAAGGCCATTAGCCTGGTCCCTAAATTTGGCCTTGCCCATAACAATCTTGCTGTTGCCTATTACTATAATGGAGACTACGATAGATCTCTTGATCACCTTGAGAAGGCAAAGGAGATCGGATACGCAGTTTCTCCAGAATTTATGGAGATGGTCTATGCCAAGGCAAAGACCAGGGTAGAGGGAGACTAGAATTTTATGGCAAGAGGAACATCTGCTCGTAGGCCTCTCTGCCCATTTTGTGACAGATTCATAGATCGTCCAAAGGAAGTGGAACCAAGGAGACTTGGTGACTTTGACTATGGAGTATGTGAGTGCGGGGCTGTATATGTCCATGATGTCACAGGGCACAATCTTGGGGCAGCATATATCGAGGCGCTTGGGTTTGCCTGCAATGATGACTGGGACTTGGCATGGAGCTTGGCTCCTGGAGAAGACTATGAGGATGCTGTACTAGAAGGTTACGATTTTAAATCCCATGTTGTTTACCCAACTGGTCATACAACGGAGGGTAAACGTGTAAAAGGTGCCCTGAGCTTTATCCGGCTTATTAAG
>JALTHV010000054.1 GCA_027004315.1 Deltaproteobacteria bacterium | reverse complement strand
ACTATATCTGCCTCGCCATCTAGCTGCAGGACTGCCTGCTTGATCTCATCGGTTATGTGGGGGATGACCTGAACCGTGCCTCCAAGATAGTCTCCCCTTCGTTCCTTTGTGATTACACTGTAGTAAATGCGGCCTGAGGTATAATTATGGCGTTGACCAAGCTTTGCCTGGGTATAACGTTCGTAATGCCCCAGATCCAGATCTGTCTCAGCACCATCATCTGTTACAAATACCTCTCCGTGCTGAAAGGGATTCATGGTACCAGGATCTACATTTATATATGGATCCAGTTTCTGCATGGATATCCGAAGGCCCCTGGCCTCAAGTAATGCCCCTATAGAGGCCGCTGCCAGGCCCTTTCCTAGAGATGAAAGAACCCCACCCGTAATAAAAATAAATTTTGTCCTCATATCTGATTAACCATATAAAAGCCTGGAATAATTATCCCTATGGGTTTAAGTCAGGGCTTCAGTGATGTCAAGTGTCAGGGGTCTCTTCTCCTTGAAATTTGGTAAGTTCTCAATCAGCCCTGGCAACTTCGATGTAACCGACCACAGGGTGCTTCTTTTTCCAACATGCTCTCGCCCTTTGTTTTCTGAGGTTTTTGCAGCATAGGACCCTCCCTGTTCTCCTCCGCTGCGCTCCGGAGCCAGGGTTTCCTATGCTGCAAAAACCAAGAAAACTACAGGGCTAACGCAAATCGTTTCCAAAAGAAGCACCCTGTGGTCGGTTACCAAAATGAAGCCTCCACTTATTGAGAAGTTACAAAATTTGAAACCTGAATTTTGAAATTGGTTCATCTTTCTATCCCTGTCCTTGCCAGAATTCCCTTGCTGAAATAGTGCTTTATCATTCGCATCTCTGTTACCAGATCTGCGCGTTCTGCTATCTCTTTGGGTACCCATCTCCCAGTAAGGACCATCTCTACATCAGGGGGGCGTCTCTCTAAAAGGGCTATGACACTCTCTACCGGGATAAGCCCAAAATGCATGGCCACATTTATCTCATCCAGTATAATCAGGTCATATTTCTTCGTCTCCATGGCCTCTATGACCTCATTAAGGCCCCTCTGGGCCGATGCCACTTCTTTCTCAGAGGGTCTGCCTCTTACAAACTCACCTGAACCATACTGACATATCTTGACCTGGCCTCCAAGTCTCTTTAGGGCCTTTATCTCACTATATTCCCCTTGTTTCAGAAACTGGACGAATAATACTATCCAACCAGCTCCCACTGCCCTGAGAGTCAACCCAAGGGCAGCAGTAGTCTTTCCTTTTCCATTTCCTGTATAGACCTGTACAAAACAACGAGTCTCTTTCTGCAATGTGTCCTCCTTTAACGGAGAGTCTTAAATTTAATTCAAAATCAAGAATTGATGTCCTTGCAAAAAGCCTTTTTCTCACGCAAAGGCGCAAAGCTCGCAGAGGCAATCTATTGTTATTAAAGAAAAAACTCTGCGCCTTGGCGCCTTTGCGTGATATTTTGGATTTTTTACGAAACCATCATAATTGTCTTAGGGTAGAATAGGGCTCAATATCCTAAATGGTAGCTTCACAGTATCTAAGACCAGGTCTATCATGGCCTTACCTACTGCATCAGGTGGCAGGACAGTGACC
>JALTHV010000053.1 GCA_027004315.1 Deltaproteobacteria bacterium | reverse complement strand
CTGGATAGCCCTCGGCGTATTTGTTCATGAAGATGCTACCTTCGGCCTCCATGACTGCCTCACTTGCAAAATTTTCCGAGGCTATCAGCTCAAGCTGCTCTGTCTGTCTTTTTATCTCGGCCCTAAAGGCCCCAAAGATCTCCGGATCGGTATATCTCAGATGAGACACTTTCTTTACCTCAAATATTCATAATATCATCGCAAAAGTCTTTTTCTCACGCAAAGGCGCAAAGCTCGCAAAGGCAATCTATTAAAGAAAAAACTTTGCACCTTGGCGACTTTGCGTGATAGTTTTGATTTTTTACGAAGTCATCATCCATAAGGTGCAACCGTTCATACCCCTCCTATTGCAACCATCCACGTCCCTGGCCAGGGGGAATGTGAACGCTTACCCGCCTACAGCCTAATAAACTAATTTTAGCAATTGTCCTGTGAGTCAATCATGCAAATCCTGCGTTCATGACGTCCCCCTTTGAAAGGGGTCTTGAGCCATATCTTGGTTATCTCTTCTGCCAGACCAGGGCCTATTACCCTTCCACCCATACAGAGTATGTTTGAATCATTGTGTTCCCGGCTCATTTGGGCAGTAAAGATGTCGTGGCACAGAGCGGCCCTGATACGAGGAATACGATTGGCCACTATAGACATGCCTATGCCGGTCCCACAGATCAGGACACCCCTCTCATACTGACCTGAGGCCACAGCCTTTGCGAGCTCACAGCCCTGTACAGGATAATCAACCGAATCCATAGAATAACAACCCATGTCCTGAACATCATGCCCGAGTCTTATAACCAAACTGCGTATCTTTTCTTTTAGTTCAAATCCAGCATGATCTGAACCGACAGCTATCTTCATGATCCAGTCTCAGTGATATTTGCGGAAAATCAGCACGGCATTGGTACCACCAAAGCCAAAGGAGTTCGACATAGCTATATCCACTGGCTGATATCTTGCCTTATTGGGACAATAGTCAAGGTCACATTCAGGATCTGGGGTCTCGTAATTGATGGTCGGAGGAATAATCCCTTCTTCTATGGTCTTTATGCAAAAGATTGCCTCAACTCCACCGGCGCCTCCCAAGAGATGACCGGTCATAGACTTGGTAGAGCTTATAGAGATCTCTTTTGCCCTATCCTTAAACACGGTCTTTATGGCCCTTGTTTCACAGATATCATTGAGAAACGTACTGGTACCGTGGGCATTTATATAGTCCACATCCTGGTAACTGATGCCGGCATCTTCGAGGGCCATGGCCATACACCTTGCACCGCCATTACCATCCTCGGGTGGTGCCGTCATGTGGTAGGCATCTCCGGTAAGCCCATATCCTGCTATCTCTGCCCGGATCCTGGCGCCCCTTCTCAGGGCATGAGTCAATTCTTCGATGATGAGGATACCAGTACCTTCGCCGATTACAAATCCATCACGGTCTTTATCAAATGGCCTTGAGGCCTTTTCAGGCTCATTATTCCTTGTGGAGAGGGCCTTCAGACTGGAAAAACCACTGAGCGCCAGAGGTGTAATTACTGATTCCATGCCACCACATATCATTACATTGGCTGCCCCTCGCTGGATGGTCTTAAAGGCCTCTCCTATGGCATGAGTACCTGCTGC
>JALTHV010000052.1 GCA_027004315.1 Deltaproteobacteria bacterium | reverse complement strand
CTGGCTCCGGAGCGCAGCGGAGGAGAACAGGGAGGGTCCTATGCTGCAAAAACCTTAGAAAACAAGGGGCGAGAGCATGTTGGAAAAAGAAGCACCCTGTGGTCGGTTACATCGAAGTTGCCAGGACTTATTGAGAACTTACTTCCATTTGTAACTCCTCAATAAGTGGAGGCAGATTACATTTAAGGTACTGGATCTTAAAAATAAGGAGGTGTGAACGGAGCCCTTTCGCATACACTCAGACTTTTCTCCATGCGGAGACCAACCAAAGGCCATTGCCTCTCTTGTCGATGGCCTTAACAGAGGCCTTCGACACCAGGTCCTCCTTGGGGTCACTGGATCCGGGAAGACCTTTACCATGGCCAATGTAATTGCCCAGTTACAGAGGCCTGCACTGGTAATGGCACCAAATAAGACCCTTGCTGCCCAGCTCTTCGGAGAGTTTAAGTCCATCTTTCCTGAGAATGCAGTGGAATACTTTGTGAGCTATTATGACTACTACCAGCCAGAGGCCTATATCCCACAGTCTGACACATATATTGAAAAAGATTCATCTATCAACGACTTCATAGACAGGCTCCGCCACTCTGCTACCCACTCCCTACTCACCAGGAGAGATGTAATAATTGTCGCCAGCGTGTCCTGTATCTATGGCCTGGGTTCTCCTGAGGAATATCGAGAGATGCAACTCTATCTGAGGGTAGGTGATGAATTGTCCAGGGGAGATATCCTGGCCAGGCTGGTTGCAATGCTCTATGAACGCAACGATATCGATTTCCATCGAGGGACCTTCAGGGCCAGGGGGGATATAGTAGAGGTCTTTCCTGCCCATGAAGAAAAACATGCCATAAGGATCGAGCTCTTTGGGGATGAGATAGAGGACATCTGCATCATTGATCCCCTCAGGGGACAGGTCATTGGCCACCTGAGAGATGCCATAATATATCCTTCGAGCCACTACGTGACTTCTGGGGACATACTGGACAGGGCCATCCTGGGCATCAAGGCAGAGCTGGATGAGAGGCTCCTGTTTTTTGAGTCCAGGAACCGCCTGGTAGAGGCCCAGCGCCTTGAGCAGAGGACCAACCTGGATATAGAGATGCTGGAGGAACTTGGCTATTGCCACGGGATCGAGAACTACTCAAGGCACCTCTCAGGCCGCCTCCCAGGAGAGCCACCTCCCACCCTCTTAGACTACTTTCCAGAGGACTTTATCACCTTTATTGATGAGAGCCATATAACTATCCCACAGATAAGGGGCATGTATGCCGGAGATCGTTCCAGGAAAAAGACCCTTGTAGAATTTGGGTTCAGGCTCCCTTCGGCCCTGGACAACAGGCCACTGCGGTCGGACGAGTTCGAAAAGGCCATAGGCCAGGCCATCTATATCTCTGCCACTCCGGGCCCTTATGAGCTGGAAAAGAGCGTGGGAGTGATAGTTGAGCAACTCATAAGACCCACAGGTCTTATAGACCCGCGGATGGAGGTAAGGCCTGCCATCACACAGGTAGACGACCTCCTGGAAGAGATACGAAAGATCGTGGCAAGGGGTGAACGTGTCCTGGTTACCACCCTGACAAAGAGACTGGCAGAGGACCTCACAGATTATTACTCTTCAGTCGGCGTCAGGGTCGAATACCTGCATTCCGATATAAAGACCTTAGAGAGGAGTCAGTTGATCCAGGGCCTGAGGCGAGGAGATTTTGATGTACTGATAGGGATAAATCTCTTGAGGGAGGGCCTGGATATCCCAGAGGTATCCCTGGTGGCCGTCTTGGATGCAGACAAGGAGGGCTTTCTCCGTTCAGAGAGGTCCCTCATACAGACAGCAGGGCGGGCCTCCAGAAACGCCAATGGGCTGGTATTGCTCTATGCAGACAGGGTTACAGTATCCATGAAGCGGGCCATGGAGGAGACGGAACGCAGACGCAGTCTGCAGATAGAGTACAACCGAATCCATAATATCACTCCTATCACCATAAAAAAGACCACCAGAGATGCCCTGTCTTTTATCTACGAAAGGGAACAAGAGCCAGAGGTAAGCAAGGCTGCAATCTCTAATGGAGACCTCTTAAATACAGTAGAACTGAAGAATCATATCAAGGTACTGGAACAAGAGATGCAGGCCGCTGCCGAAGAACAGAGATTTGAGAAGGCCGCTGAACTCAGGGACAGGATCAGGGAACTGGAGGGCATGTCATAATTTAATTTAAAAAGACAAAAAGAGGATACCTACGAGAGCAGGGTATCTATTATCCTAAATTATGCACTTCAGATGCCGAATAATAGAGAAATGAGGGTATCTTTTCCCGGGTTTCAAAGCTATCCAATTATAACTGTTCACATTCCCCCCCAGCCAGTGGTAGCATTTTGAAGGATTTCAGAAGCATCGCTTGATGCACAAGATCAGGGCCTCTGCCTATTAATCCGCACTGAAATCCTGCAAAATGCTACCACTGGCTGGAGGCATGAACGGTTGCATCCAATCAAACCCTCTCCCCTGGGGGAGAGGGCAGGGTGATGGGGGCGAGAGCATGTTTTCAGAAGAAGCACCCTTGATCGGTTACGTCTGCCTACTTGAGAAGTTACAAATTATGCATCTCCGGGGAGATTTTGCTTTTTGTCCTTGTGTGTCCATGGCCAATCAAAAAATGAAAGCCTATAGATTCTGCATCATCATGAAGGATGATGATTAAAGTAATCCGTGTAATCTGCGAAATCTGTGGATTAATGATATTGCTGAGGACTCAATTTCTCATACGATGACGGTTACCATTAAGATTCAGCTTGACAACAGAATACGTCATTTTGTAATATAAATTGTACGTCATTTTATATAATCTGACGTCAGATTCATAGATGTGGAGGTCAAATAGTGTCAGAAAAGAGACTTCCCCGTAGGGAGAGAGAAAAACTGAGGCAACGTCGAGAGATGCTTGCTGCTGCCCTTGAGCTCTTTTCAGAGAAGGGATACTACAACGTCTCTATGCACGAGATTGCAGAGAGGTCTGAATTTGCCATCGGTACGCTCTACAAATTTTTCAGGAATAAGGAGGACCTCTACAAGGCCCTCATGATGGAAAAGGCAAGGGAATTCCACCAGGCAATCATGGAGGCCCTCAACAGGAAAGGCGACGTCTTTGCCGTGGTAGAAGGCCTTATTGCCACCAAGGGAAGACTCTTTGCAGATAATCTTCCAATACTGCGTCTCTACTTTGCCGAGACGCGTGGCGCGAGCTTCAATATCAAGGCAGGGCTCGATCAGGACATCCGCAGGCTCTATGACGAATCCATGATGCGTCTGGCCTCAGTGCTGGAAAGGGGTGTCCAAAACAAGGTATTTCGGGACATAGACCCCTATTATATGGCCGTGGCCCTGGAGGGGCTCATCAATGCCTTTCTCTTCTGCTGGTTGGAGGACCCAGAAAGGCATCCATATGAGGCAAATGTAATGGTAATCAAGGACATATTCTTTAAGGGGGTCCTGGCCAGATGAGAAAGGACCTCCTCTTATTTTTTGGCATGTTCTTGATCTTGACCGGTATTGCTTATGGCCTACCTCCAGGCCCAGGTGGGGCACCACCCTTGGTGACAGTGGTTAGAGTCAGTGAGCAGGACGTAAATCCCCCTACAGAGTATGTGGGACACGTAGAGGCCATCCAGTATGTGGACCTGAGGGCCAGGGTCGAGGGCTTTCTGGATCAGGTCAACTTCAAGGAAGGCGCATATGTCCGAAAAGGAGAACTGCTTTACACCATAGAACAGGCACCCTATAGGGCGAAGCTTGAGGCAGCCAGGGCCCAGGTGGCAGATGCCAGGGCAGTGCTCCAAAAGGCCAGCCAGAGGCTGAAGAGACTGCGGGCCGCCAGGCCAGAGAGTGTGCCTGCCACAGAGATGGACAATGCAGTGGCCGAGGAACTCCAGGCCAGGGCACGCATTGAAGGGGCCAGGGCAGAACTTCAACTCGCCAGGATCAATTTTGGTTATACCATTATCAGGGCGCCCATCAGTGGCCGCATCGGCAAGACGGCATATACCAGGGGGAACTTGGTCAACCTTGGGTCCGGCCCCCTGGCTCGGATCGTCCAGATAGACCCCATCCGGGTCATATATCCAGTGAGTGAAAATGATCTCCCTGCCATCCAGGCCGCACTTCGAGATGCCGCCCGTGGTAAAAAGAACCCCTTGGTCGTCTCCAGGTTGAGGCTTGCAGATGGCCAGGTCCTCAGGCGAGAAGGCCATATAGACTTTGTGGACAACCATGTAGACTCTGCTACTGGGACCATTGCCGTCTGGGCTGTGTTCAACAATCCTGATGGCCTGCTCATCCCAGGTCAGTATGTCACGGTGCTGGTAAGGAAGACCAGGCCCAGACTTATGCCAGTAGTCCCACAGGCCGCTGTCCTGGTCAGCCGTAAAGGCCACTATGTCCTGGTCGTGGACAGTAAGGGCAGGGCCACTATTCGCCCTGTCACCTTAGGTCCGACTATTGGTACCTGTTGGACAGTAAAGACCGGGCTCAAGGCCGGAGAAGAGGTCATAGTCCAGGGCATTCAAAAGGTCCGCCCTGGCCAAGAGGTGCAGATCAAGACCGGCAAACCACAGGGGACATAGCATGTTTTCACGGATTTTTATCGATCGCCCCCGTCTGGCAGCAGTAGTCTCGATTGTCATTACCCTAGCCGGATTCATTGCACTGTTAAACATCCCTGTGGCGCAGTATCCACAGATCACTCCGCCTGAGATCCAGGTCACTACCTTTTATCCAGGGGCGAGTGCGCAGGTAGTAGCCAATACCGTGGCTGCACCCATTGAAAAGGAGGTCAATGGTGCAGACAAGATGCTCTATATGTCGTCTACTTCATCAAATGACGGGAGTTATAAACTGGCAGTCACCTTTGCAGTAGGCACCAATCCTGACATAGACCAGGTAAACGTCCAAAATAGGGTACAGCTCGCCCTACCCAGGCTGCCAAAGGAGGTGGTGGCAGAGGGTATTGATGTTCGCAGGCGTTCATCTGATATGATGGCAGTCATCAGCTTCTACTCGCCAAAGGGCAGCCGTGACATGCTCTTTTTGAGCAACTATGTCAGCAACTACGTCAAGGATGCCCTGGTCCGTCTCAAGGGAG
>JALTHV010000051.1 GCA_027004315.1 Deltaproteobacteria bacterium | reverse complement strand
TCCTTCCAGGAAGTCGCCTTCGCCACCGGTGTTCCTCCTGATATCTACGGATTTCACCCCTACACCAGGAATTCCACTTCCCTCTCCGGTACTCAAGTCTGCCAGTTTCAGATGCACTTCCACAGTTGAGCCGTGGGCTTTCACATCTGACTTAACAAACCGCCTACACCCGCTTTACGCCCAGTAATTCCGAACAACGCTCGCACCCTCCGTATTACCGCGGCTGCTGGCACGGAGTTAGCCGGTGCTTCCTCCAGAGGTACCGTCAGTCCCGACAGGTATTATTCCATCGAGAGGTTCTTCCCTCTAGACAGGGCTTTACGACCCAAAGGCCTTCTTCGCCCACGCGGCGTCGCTGCGTCAGGGTTTCCCCCATTGCGCAATATTCCTCACTGCTGCCTCCCGTAGGAGTCTGGACCGTGTTTCAGTTCCAGTGTGGCTGATCATCCTCTCAGACCAGCTACCCATCGTAGCCTTGGTAGGCCATTACCCCACCAACAAGCTAATGGGACGCAGGCTCATTCTCAGGCAGTAACATCCATGGAGAGGTCACCTTTGATCTATCAGATCCCTCTGACAGATATTATCTGGTATTAGCCCGCCTTTCGGCGAGTTATCCCAGACCCAAGAGTAGATTACCTACGCGATACTCACCCGTGCGCCACTTTACTCTCTAGACCGAAGTCCAGATTTCTCGTACGACTTGCATGTGTTAAGCACGCCGCCAGCGTTCGTTCTGAGCCAGGATCAAACCCTCCAGTTTAAACTGGAAGAACTTGGTCAGACAAATTGTCGACCAAGTAGAAATGACTTGAAGCCGTCTATCAAACACTATTCAGTTTTCAGAGATCAGCATGATTATTGCTACCAACTATTTAATCTAAAACTAATGGACCACGTCTACATTGTCAAGATTTTTTGTCAGTATCTGCAAATTTTGTTTCTCTCATTTCAAGCGATAAGTACTGCTCTCTAATGAGCGTGATCTATATACCCGGCTTTATCGAAACATGCAAGAAAAAAATTAATCTCCTCCTTGGACGATCTTATATTTACACCCTTTCACAGGACATTTGAGAATTTTCCCTTCTTTTTTGGTAAATTTTTCTACCAGGATCGGAGACCCACAAAGGGGGCATTCCTTGGCTACCGGTCGGTCCCAGACCGCATACTTGCATTTGGGATATTGGCTGCAGCCATAAAAGGTCTTGCCGGAGCGGGAACGTCTCTGAACCAATTTCCCAGTACAACCAGGCATTGGGCAAGAGACACCAGTAGAAATGGGTTTTGTATTCTTACACTCTGGATATCCTGAGCAGGCAAGAAATTCACCAAATCGCCCCTTTTTGATGACCATTGGACGGCCACACTTGTCGCATATCTCTCCGGTCTGGATCTCTCTTTCCTGGATCTTGATATTACCGTTTCTATCCCTTGTAAAATCCTTTGTATTTTTACACTCTGGATATCCTGAGCAGGCAAGAAATTCACCCGTTTTACCATACTTGATGACCATTGGACGGCCACACTTGTCGCACTTGATATCAGTAGGGACACCATTAGTCTTGACAGACTCCATCTCCTTTTGGGCAAGGCTGAGCCTCTTGCTAAATGGCACATAAAAATCTTTCAGTACCTTTACCCAAGAGCTTGAGCCACTCTCTATTCCATCCAGCTTCTTTTCCATAGCCGCAGTAAATTTTGAGTCCAGGATCCCTGGAAAGTGTGCAACAAGCAGGTCTGTAACCACAAAACCCAGTTCAGAGGGGACAAAATGTCGCTGCTCAAGGTGTACGTATTCTCTACCCTGGATATTAGAAAGTATGGTGGCATAGGTGCTGGGTCTCCCTATACCTCTTTCCTCAAGGGTCTTTATAAGGCTTGCCTCAGTATACCTGGGAGGTGGTTGGGTAAAATACTGTTTTGGCTCAAGCCCCAGGAGTTTTAGGGGATCGCCCTTGGCCAGGACCGGAAGCTCTGTCTTATCTGGATCCTTTTTGTCTTTCTCCTGAGACTCATCTTTTGTTTCCAAATATAGAATGGTAAAACCGGGGAAACGGACTACTGTCCCGGTAACCCTGAGCATATATAAAGCTGCCTCTATCTCCACTGACGTCTGGTCCAATATTGCAGGGCTCATCTGAGACGCAATAAATCGTTTCCAAATAAGCTCATATAATGCCAGACCGGCCTTATCCAGATATGGCGCAACCTCTTTAGGTGTCCTGACAACTGCTGTAGGTCTAATGGCCTCATGGGCATCTTGGACCAGCCTGCCCCGTTTATAAATTGGGGCCTTTTTGGGCACAAATTTCCCCCCAAACTCCTTTTCTATAAAGGCCCTGGCCTCTCTGACTGCCTCATTGGCTATCCTGGTAGAGTCTGTCCTCATATAGGTTATGAGACCAACCGGGCCTTCATCTCCCATATCAACACCCTCATAGAGTCTCTGGGCCAGCATCATGGTCTTTCGTGCAGAAAATTTCAGTTTTCTGGCAGCCTCTTGCTGGAGCGTACTGGTGATAAATGGAGGAGAAGGGAACCTCTTTCTTTCTTTGGTCTCTACTCTTGTGACCCTGAAATTGGCCGGCTTGAGGTCCTCAACTACCTCTTTTGCCTTATTTTCGTCAGGAATTTTGAGCTTTTTGCCTTTAAAGGCGATTACCTTTGCCTTAAAAGGAGGCGGATTAGGGCCTTCCAGGTTGGCAGTGACTATCCAGTACTCTTCAGGTACAAAGGCCTGGATTTCTCTTTCTCTGTCACAGATTATGCGCACTGCAACTGACTGGACACGTCCTGCTGAAAGGCCTCTTCTCACCTTGTCCCAAAGCAGGGGAGAGATTTTATATCCAACCAGCCTATCCAGAATCCGCCTCGCCTGCTGAGATTCATATCTATTTTTGTTTAGTTCGCCTGGAGACTGAATGGCCTTTTTTATTGCCTGCTCAGTCAGCTCATAAAACATCACACGATGAAAACGCTGAGACTTTTTCCTCTTATTGCGGAGTTCCTCTGCTATATGCCATGCTATGGCCTCTCCCTCACGATCTGGGTCAGGGGCAAGGTATATATCCTCTACCCTGGATACTGCAGACTTAAGTTCCTTGATTATCTTGCCCTTGCCATAGATTATCTCGTACTCAGGGGCAAAATCTCTATCAATGTCCACGCCCAGACGTTTTTTGGGCAGGTCTTTTATATGGCCTACAGAGGCCCTGATATCAAAGTCTTTGCCCAGATAACGCTTGAGCGTCCGGACTTTGGTCGGGGACTCTACAATTATTAAACCCTTTTTCATGCGACTATTCTCACTTAAGTTGGTATATTTGACCCGGAAGGGCCTGAATCAGATCTTTTAGCTCCATCTGGACCAAAAGTCCACTTACTTTACCTATAGACCAGCCGCATGTATGGGCAATATCATCTATATGCTGAGGATAGGGTTCAAGTTTATCAAAAATCCTCTGCTCTTCAGGAGAAAGCTGGGGTTCTTTCTTGAAAACAGATGGCTGTATCGCTGCAGAGGTCCTCTGTATCTCTATTCCAAGTTCATCAATTATATCTGAGACACTATCTACCAGTCGCGCCCCCTGTTTGATAAGCCAGTGGCTACCCTTGCTCCTATAGGAATAGATACTCCCTGGAACGACCATTAAATCCCGGCCCTGGTCCAGGGCACAGGAGGCAGTAATCAGGGAACCACTTTTCATACTGGCCTCAACTACTACGACTCCCTGAGAAAGGCCGCTGATGATCCTGTTACGTATGGGAAAATTCTGTGCCTCTGGAGGTGTACCTGGGGGAAACTCAGTGATCACTGCCCCATGTTCTGCTATACGATGAAAAAGTCCTATGTTTTGCCTTGGATAAGGCCTATCTATTCCACAACCCATAACTGCTATCGTGGTACCTCCAGACCTCACGGCTGCCTCATGGGAGGCACTATCAATCCCTATGGCTAGGCCAGAGACGACTGTATAGCCATGCTGCACAAGCCCGGATGAAAGCTCTCTGGCCACACTGATGCCATAGGAACTGGCCATCCTGGAACCAACAATGGCCACCGACTCCTTTTTCAAGGAAGCAGGGTCTCCAATCCCATAGAGTAATGGAGGCGGATTTGTTATCTCATTCAAAAGTGAGGGATAGTCCTTGTCCAGAGAGGTTATAGCCCAGGCACCCATATCCTCAATGACATTGATGACATGTCTAACGGCCTGTTCATCAGGACCTCTCGCCAGAGCCTCCCGTACCTTAGAGGTCAACTGTGATACCCTTGAGAACTCTTCCGGCCTGGCCTCCAATACCCCTTCGGCCGAACCAAAATGTTCTATCAATCGTCCCAGGGTTACACTCCCAATACCTGGCATCATCTGGAGTGCAATCCAAGCAGCAAGCCCTTCAAGTTTCATAAGAGTCTCTCCATCATCCTACCCAAGGATTCCTAAGGTTTTATCCTAAAATAGCTCAAAGCTGAAAGCTCAAGGCCCAAAATAAAAGACTAGATATATGATCTCTTGCCTTATCCCTTTGAGTTTCTGATTTTGAGCTTTGAGCCAACTTTCATGCTCAGGGGTGCAGGCACCACTTAGCATGAAAGTTTATATAGACTCTTCGGCATCCTTATATAAAGGCACAAAAGTAGTTTACACTTTATTTTCTCGTTCCTAGGTCCTATCTCCATTTAGTAGCAGAGCCACTAAAATTGCATTACGTAACTTCTCAATAAGTTGGGGCATCATTTTTGGTAACCGATCATATTCCCCCCGGCCAGCGGTAGCTTTCTCCAGGGTTTCAGGGGCATCGTTTGATGCACAAGATCAGGGCACTCTGCCCATTAATCCGCACTGAAACCCTGGGAAAAGCTACCGCTGGCCGGGGACGCGAACGGTTACGCCAGAACTTATTGAGAAGTTACACAACTTCGATGTAAGTTCTTAGTATCTTGGGGTTTATTCCCCCTCACCCTGCCCTCTTCCCCAGAGGAGAGGATTTGGATGAGGGGTAACACTAGTATTGCCCTAATTTATTGAGAAGTTACAGGTCTCCCTAAAAAGCATAAGGCTATCATTGAAATCTAAGGAATTTATGCTAACTTACTATAAAAATAGCCTATTAGACTGCGGGCTGAAGGCTGTTAGGTA
>JALTHV010000050.1 GCA_027004315.1 Deltaproteobacteria bacterium | reverse complement strand
ATCTTCATGATATTCCTTGCACGTAAATTTTTAATATCTCAATAAGTGATGACTTCGTAAAAAATCAAAAATCTCACACAAAGACGCAGTAAGTTCTCAATAAGTCCTGGCAACTTCGATGTAACCGACCACAGGGTGCTTCTTTTTCCAACATGCTCTCGCCCCTTGTTTTCTAAGGTTTTTGTTGCAGCATAGGACCCTCCCTGTTCTCCTCCGCTGCGCTCCGGAGCCAGGGTTTCCAATGCTGCAAAAACCAAGAAAACTACAGGGCTAACGCAAATCGTTTCCAAAAGAAGCACCCTATGGTCAGTTACCAAAAATGATGCCCCAACTTATTGAGAAGTTACAAGATGCAGTAAGTTCTCAATAAGTCCTGGCGTAACCGTTCGCGTCTCCGGCCAGCGGTAGCTTTTTTCAGGGTTTCAGTGCGGATTAATAGGCAGAGTGCCCTGATCTTGTGCATCAAGCGATGCTCCTGAAACCCTGAAAAAAGCTACCGCTGGCCGGGGGGAATATGATCGGTTACCAAAAATGATGCCCCAACTTATTGAGAAGTTACAAGATGCAAAAGTAATCTATTGTTATTAAAGGAAAAACTCTGCGTCTTTGCGCCTTTGCGTGAGAAAAAGACTTTTTTTGCGGGGACACAATAATTGGTAACACAATATTATAAATTGTGTCATTTATCAGGTCTGCACAGCGTTGTCAAGGCCAGCTATGTAAGTTCTCAATAAGTCCTGGCAACTTCGATGTAACCGACCACAGGGTGCTTCTTTTTCCAACATGCTCTCGCCCCTTGTTTTCTAAGGTTTTTGTTGCAGCATAGGACCCTCCCTGTTCTCCTCCGCTGCGCTCCGGAGCCAGGGTTTCCAATGCTGCAAAAACCAAGAAAACTACAGGGCTAACGCAAATCGTTTCCAAAAGAAGCACCCTGTGATCGGTTACCAAAAATGATGCCCCAACTTATCGAGAAGTTACCCAGCTATCTGATAATCTCTCAAAAAAGGGAATAATTTGAAGAGTGGCACTTTTATTTATATAGTGTTATAGAATAACCCTCTGGAAAGAACGTAAGTGTTCAGGTCCCTGGCCAGCGGTAGTATTTTAAAGGGTTTCAGTGCGGATTAATAGGCAGAGTGCCCTGATCTTGTGCATCAAGCTGCTCCTGAAACCCTGAAAAAGGCTGCCGCTGGCCGGGGGGAATGTGAACGGTTACAGGCAGACTCCTGGAGGTGATCGGTCAGGGCAAAAGGCAAGGCCTTCAGCCCTTAATTGGCGGTTAAAAGTGATGTTCAAAAAGGTGTATCCATTTACGGCCATTGTAGGCCAGAAGGAACTAAAGCTCGCCTTGCTGCTCAATGCAGTCAATCCAAGGATCGGGGGCGTCCTGATCCGCGGAGAAAAAGGCACGGCCAAATCGACGACTGTCCGGGGCCTGGCGGCCCTTCTGCCCAAAATCAGGGTGGTTGCTGGATGCCCTTACTCCTGCGATCCAGATAACGAGGATGGGATGTGTGACTATTGCCGGCAAAGAGGGCCAGGACGTCCGGTCTGTCTGCAGAGGGTCCGGGTCGTGACCCTACCACTCAACGCCACGGAGGACCGGGTGGTTGGAGGGATCGATTTCAGCATTGCCGTAAAACAGGGCAGACGCACCGTCCTGCCAGGGCTCCTGGCAGAGGCCAACCGGTCAATCCTCTATGTGGATGAGGTAAACCTCTTAGACGATCATATCGTGGACATCATCCTGGATGCAGCCGCCTCTGGAGAGAACCGCATCGAGCGCGAGGGCATCTCTTTCCGGCACCCGTCTGATTTTATCCTGGTAGGTACCATGAATCCAGAAGAGGGTGAACTCAGACCACAGCTCCTGGACCGCTTTGGTCTCTGCGTGGAGATCAAGGCAGAGGCTGATATTGAGCAGCGGGTTGAGCTGATGGAGAGGAGGGAGTCCTTTGACCTCGACCCCATGGGATTCCTGGAGCAGTTTGAGGGGGAAAATGCCCGTATCACTGCACAGATCTCCTCTGCCCGAAGGCATCTGGGTGCAGTCAGGCTGCCCAGATACCTGAGGACATTCATCTCCGAGCTGTGTACAGAGGGCCTTGTGGCAGGTCACCGGGCTGACCTGGCCATGGAGCAGGCGGCCCGGGCCCTTGCCGCCCTGGAGCAGAGGTCTGAAGTCACCGCGGATGACATTACAGAGGTAGCGCCCTTTGTCCTTGCACACCGCAGGCGGGATCCGGCGCCACCACCACAGCCAGACCGGTCCGAAGAGGAGACCGAAGACAATAATAGAGAGGAACAGGAGGAGCCGCCGGAGACGGAGGGACCTAAGGATGCCCCGGATACACAGCCAGAGAACAGAGCAGATGAAGGATCCCGGTCTCCCGACAGGCAGCCAGGGGATACAGACAAGACCGATGGTATTGAACAACCCGGCGAAAAGGCATCTAATGACCAGGTATTTGAGATAGGTGCCACCTTTGCAGTCAAAAAGATCACCTCCCCACGAGACCGGACCTCCAGGCGGGGTCCCGGGCGGAGGTCCCGTACCCGCGTCTCTCTGAGACAGGGACGCTACATCAAGAGCACACCAGGAAACAGGGACAACGATATTGCCCTGGATGCCACCTTACGGGCCGCAGCGCCCTATCAGCTCAGGCGTAAGAATGACTATGGACTGGCAATCTGCCTGAGAAAGGAAGACCTCCGGGAAAAGATAAGGGAGAGACGAATCGGCAATTTTCTGCTCTTTCTGGTAGATGCCAGCGGTTCTATGGGGGCCAGGGGGAGGATGGCTGCGTCCAAGGGGGCAATCATGTCCCTGCTACTGGACGCGTATCAGAAGCGAGACCGTGTAGCCATGATCTCTTTCCGCAGAGATGGAGCCGCTGTGAATCTCCCACCGACCGCGTCTGTAGAGCTGGCCGGCAAGCTGCTGGCAGAGATGGCTGTGGGCGGCAAGACCCCTCTCTCTGCAGGACTGGCTGCTGCCTACGAGCAGACAAGGAGCTATCTCCTGCGGGACCCCACGGCCAGGCCCATTGTAATCATCATAACAGACGGCAAGGCCAATGTGAGCATGGGAGGGCAGAAACCCCAGAAAGAGGCCTTTGATTTTGCCGAAAAGATGGCGACAGATTCGAGGGTCATGTATATAGTGGTAGATACTGAAAAGACAGGACTTGTCATGTTTGGCCTGGCAATGCAGCTTGCCAGGATTCTCAATGCCAGGTATTTCAAGATCGAAGAACTCAGAGCCGAACAACTAGTGAATATCATAAAGGAAAGGCAGTGAAAGACAGACAACATATCTATCCCTTTACGGCCATTGTAGGCCAGGAAAGGATGAAATTGGCGCTCATATTGAATATCATCAATCCCACACTCTCCGGGGTATTGATCCGGGGGGAAAAGGGCACGGCCAAATCAACTGCCGTCCGGGCCCTGGCAGATATCCTGCCGGAGATCGAGGTATTTGAGGGCGATCCATTCAGCCTCTCTCCAGACAAGGAGTTAGAGGCATACCTGGAGTGCAGGCGTGCCATGGGGCAGGGAGATAGTCCCCAGACAGGGCTGCCAAAAAAGGTCAGACGCAAGGTACGGGTGGTAGAGCTGCCAGTCGGCGCCACTGAGGACCGGGTAGTGGGGACACTGGACCTGGAGCATGCCCTAAAGAAAGGGGAAAAACAGATCGAACCTGGCATCCTGGCGGCCGCCCACCGTGGCATCCTGTATGTGGATGAAGTGAACCTGCTGGATGACCACGTGGTGGATGTCCTGCTCGACTCTGCGGCCATGGGTGTCAATACCATCGAACGGGAGGGGGTCTCATTCTCTCATCCTGCCCATTTTACCCTGGTAGGCACCATGAATCCGGAGGAAGGGGAGCTCAGACCGCAACTCCTGGACCGCTTCGGCCTCTGTGTCCCCATCGAGGGGATCAGGAAGACTGAAGACCGTGTAGCGATCATGGAGCGCAGGGCGGCATTTGATGCCAATCCTGTTGGTTTTTGTCAAGAGTGGGAATCGGCTTCAAGGGAGCTGTCAGAGAGGATCATG
The DNA here is from genome assembly GCA_027004315.1 of Deltaproteobacteria bacterium. Classification (GTDB taxonomy): domain Bacteria; phylum Desulfobacterota; class Dissulfuribacteria; order Dissulfuribacterales; family UBA3076; genus JALTHG01. The sequence continues at coordinate 10,684 of JALTHV010000050.1, read as the reverse complement.
CGGGCTATTGCCCTCTATCCCAATGTGAGTATTGAACGTCCCCTCCTCTTTAAGATTGCCTCTTACTGTCTCGATGTAGGGGTAGATGGTCACAGGGGAGACATCATCATGCTAAAGACGGCCAAGACCCTTGCTGCATGGCACGAGAGGCAGGAGGTGGTCTCTGCAGACATCAAGACCTCTGCCGAACTGGCCCTGCCACATAGGGTACGCCGTCAGCCCTTCCAGGAGATCAAAGGGAATATAAAGGATCTATGATGATACGGGTCAAAGACCTTAAGAAGTCCTACAGGGATGTCCAGGCCCTGAAGGGGGTCAGCTTTCGGGTCTCCCCAGGTGAGCTATTTGCCTATCTCGGACCAAACGGAGCGGGTAAGACGACTACCATCCGGATCTTGACAGGGCTTACCAGACGCACGGCAGGCGATGCCTGGCTGGCCGGGTTTCATATTGAGAGAGAAGATCTCAGGGCAAAGAGGGAATTCGGTCTGGTCATGCAGTCAATCAGCCTTGACCAGGAACTCACGGTCTCTGAAAACCTGGATATCCATGGCCGGCTCTTTGATATGTCCCCTTCTGAAAGGAGAGAGAAAATCGACAAACTCCTGGCCTATGTCGATCTCATTGATCGCAAAGACAGCCTGGTGAAGCAGCTCTCCGGAGGCATGAAGCGGAGACTGATGATCGCAAGGGCACTGCTCCATTCCCCCAGGATCCTCTTTATGGACGAGCCGACAATAGGGCTTGACCCTGAAATCCGCAGGAAGATCTGGGCCCTGGTCAAAAAGATCCAGCATACAGGGACCACCATCCTCTTGACGACCCATTACATTGAAGAGGCAGAGTTCCTGGCAGACCGTGTGGCATTTCTGGATAGGGGCAAGATAGTTGTCATCAACACGCCACAGAACCTGATGGAGCAAATAGGTGCCTGGGCCATCGACCGTATGGAGGGCTGCGAGATGGAGACAATCTATTTTAAGACCAGAGAAGAGGCCTCTGCCTTTAGTGCGCAGCAAGACGAGAGCTATACCCTGCGGAGGGTAAACCTGGAGGATTCCTTTCTAAAGCTTACGGGGAAAAAGGTCTGATGCTGATCGGTTGTAAGCCTTCACATTCTCTCCCGGCCAGTGAGCGTAGCAAACGAGTGGCCAATAAAAAAAGCATTTCAAGACCCGGCTCCTTTGCTTTCACAGAAATACGAATCATTTCTTCCTTCTATGGGGCCTCCGTCCCATACGTCGATTGAGAAAGTCCCTTATAACGGTAAAATAGAGGTCTCCTGCCTTTTCCATTATGTCTTCTCTGCATCCGCTGGGCACAATCTGGAGTTGAGTGGCCTTTGAGCGACTCTCGGCCACGAGAGAATCGATCTCATTAAGAGATACAGCCTGATCACGGTAGCTGTGTATAAACAGGACAGCTTTGTGGTATTTGAGCATCTTGGACCGGTTGGAAAAGGGGTCCCCTCCGGAGAAAGGGATCCCCTTACCTGAAAGAAAGCTCTCTGTACTGTCAAAGGCACTTTCCAGTATAAGGGCCAGGGACTCCTTGACGTGGCGAGAGGCAAGGTCCAGGGCAATGGCACTTCCCAGGGAACGACCCATAAATACCAGGGGGCCGGTCCTCTTGGCCCTGATATAGCAACCCCTCACTGCATGATAAAAGGCCTCGGCATCTTGAGGCAAGGCACTAATGGAGGGTCTCCCCGCACTTCCCATACATCCACGGTAAGCCATGCTTATCAGGCTGATGCCAAATTTACCCAACCCGGCTGCCAGTTCAGAGATACCTGTCTCAGTATCATACTCGGCCGGGAAAAACAGGATGTGGGGCTCTTCAGGCCTCCCCCAGAAGGCCATGGACTGGATCTCAGTGCCATCTTTTGATGTCACTGTCAGTGTCTCTGCCCCACTACCTGCACAAGATCCTTCTTTTCCCTCACAAGGTAGCAAGGCATTAATTATTTCAGGTCGGTCTAACTGTGTCAGTTGCCCTATTTCCACCATTTCTGTCTCTCCTCAAAGTCTCGAACCCTCTGCTTAATGAAGCCCCTTGCAAAGGATCTATGCCCCATATAGGAGAGAGCGTGCTGTTTCAGCTCGTCTAATAGTTGTTTGAAGGCCCGGTCTTTTTCTCTCTGATCTATGAAGTTTCTCTCCTTCCTCATCTCAAAGCATATTGTCTGTCCCTGATCTCTAATAAATTCCTCATAGAGTCCCTGGTCCTGGGCCACACTGGCAAAGTCCTCTTCAGACACATCTATGGGTATCCGGGAAAGCAGTCCAACAAACCACCTGTCTCCTGCTACACGCCTGGAATAGTCATAGAGTTCCAGGACGAGGTCGTTTGGAAGGGCTATTTTGTCAACGGGTTTGAGGGAAGTTATCTTCTTCATCATTAACAAGCTATTTTCAGACAATTCTTCATTACAGGTCAAAAAATGAAATTGGAAACTTGATGGTTTCGTAAAAAATCCAAAATATCACGCAAAGTCGCCAAGGCGCAAAGTTTTTTCTTTAATAACAATAGATTGCCTTTGTGAGCTTTGCGCCTTTGCGTGAAAAAAAGACTTTTTGCGAGGACATCAAACTTGAAATTTAATGTCTAAAGGCCCTTTGTCCCGTATATACCATGGTCACCTGTGGATCTGCCTCATTACATGCCTGAATGGACTCCCAGTCTCTCAGGGAACCGCCTGGATGTACGATGGCCGTGATCCCCTGTTCAATGCCTACATCGACCCCGTCCCTAAAGGGGAAGAAGGCATCAGAAACCATGACAGAGCCTGGAAGGCCACCCCGGTCTGCCTCTACCTGTCGATCGATTTCATCCTTTTCAGCGGCCTTGCGTTCTCCCCTGTTCACTGATAGTTCAAGCTCTTTATAGGGTATTCCAAACCTGTCATAGCAGACGATGTCTGCATACTTGGTATAGGCCTTGCGGACAGCAATCTCTGCCACCCCTACCCTATCCTGTTCGCCTGTACCGATCCCTGTTGTCACCCCATTTTTGACATATATTACGGAATTGGAGGTAACTCCCTGCTCAACTGACCAGCCAAATAGTATATCTTCGTATTCCCTGTCGTCTGGCAGGCGATCGATCTTGTACAGCTTGCCATTGTATACAGACTCAGCAGGCTTTAAGTCCTCCCTTGTACGAATTTTATTCACCGGAGACTGCTGGACTATGATCCCTCCGTCTATCAGGCTCTTGAAATCCACGAAACGCATATCCCAATAAGCACTTAGTTGATCGATCTTTTTGATCTGGATAATTCGCAGATTCTTCCTTTGTGAAAGTATAGCTACGCTACCTTCTTCATAATCAGGCGCACATACGACCTCGATGTATTGCCTGCTTAGTGCCTCTGCTGTTGCTCTATCTATGGCCCTGTTAAAAGATACACAGCCACCAAATGCCGCCACACGGTCTGCCCTCAAGGCCTTTGTAAAGGCCTCTTCAGGGCTATCTCCATAGGCCACCCCACAGGGGTTATTGTGCTTCACTATGACAGTCGCAGGTCTCTTTGATAAAAATTTTAATATATTAAGGGAATTGTCTACATCTGTGAGATTGATCTTGCCAGGATGTTTGCCAGCCTGGATCATGTCCGTCTCGGATATGGAGCTTACCAGACCATTACCCGGGTCTATAAAAGAACAGTCCCCAAGGACCAGATTCCCGTTTACAAGCTCATAGAGGGCGGCCTCTTGATCCGGATTTTCCCCATACCGCAGGCCCCTTTCCTCCAGCTCTCCTGTCTTTTTATTCCTGATCTTCCAGGTCCGCTTGCGATAGACCAGGGTCTGGTCGCCGAAGGATATGGAGAGATTCGAGGGAAATCGGTCCCCAAGTATCGTTTTATACATCTCTTTCATGTCTTTCATATATAGTCTCCTCCTATTTTGATTTTCTGACGGCCACATCCTTTGAAGCAGGAAGCCCCAATCGCTTTATTAAGGCCTCCCTCCCAAGCACGCCTGAATAATATTGCCCGTCAGTAAAGATATAGGTAGGAATACCTCTGATACCTTTATGTTCTAAGAAACGGAGGGTATTTTCTACCTTCTTTCTCCCTTTCTGACACTGGTTTTTCGATCTATACTGACCCCTAAGACCCTCAAATCCCTTATTGTCGCAGATGATGGATATGCACTCTTCCCTTGCACCCTTATGAAAACTGAGGGGGAAAAACAGGACCTTTAACTGGATTTCTCTTTTTTTTAGCAAAGGGGCAAGAATCGCCTCCGCCCTCTTGCAGTATGGGCACTCCGGGTCTACGACTAGATAGAGCAACTTTCCCTTTGAGTTCACAGTAAAGGCAGTGAGTTCATTGAGTTTCTTGATCTCTGAATCGGTAAAGCGGTTGAGTTTACTAATCGCCTCTTTGGTAATATTGGTCCCGTCTGAAATCCTATAGATCTGAGCAGTAGCCAGAAATTTCCCTTTTTGGTCAATGTACAAGATACTCTTCTGACCACGAAAATTTACCTGGACTTCACAGAAGGTTGGGACAGGGCTGGGTTCAACTTTTATGACACTTATGTCCCGTCTGAAGGTCTTTTTTAGGTACTGCTGCACGATTTTTTTGCCTGGGCAAGAGGCCCCATAGCTGCCTTGGACCTGGACCAGGACAAAGAGAGGTGCAAACAATAGAATAAGATACCTGAGAATGTACATTTCTATTCCTCCTTCAATCTCTAATTACTCAAAATTGGCTGCCTGACAGTAGCCCCCTGACAAAAAGCTATCCCGGAGCAATATGACCTTACTTAAGACCGAAACAAAAATAACACATGAACCAATTATGTGCAAAAGGGAAGTTTAAAGGCATACCTGTCTTTTTTGCATGATCAGGCTATTTCTGTTATAGAGAAATTGGTAACTTCTCAATAAATCTGGACATTGAGATTTTGCAGTTCTACTTTCACCGCAGAGATGCAGAGGGCGCAGAGTAAAATCAGTCTATTTTGCCAGGATACGTCTTTGAAAATTCTCTGCGTCTCTGCGGTGATTTCTTTATGTCACTGCCCCCGTTTATTGAGATCTTATAGAATTTGGTATAATTTACTCAATAGGTCTAAGATATTTGGATTCAGGCCCTAGATACAGAATTTATTAATATTACAATCTAACTTGAGCAATTCCTGAGTCTGCCAAAGATACAGGACAGAGGGAGCAAAGGCGTACCTGAGACCATGAATTTACCTTCTCAAAAAGATCTGGAAAGGGAAATAAGTGACTATCTTAGCAAAAAGTATGGGGATAGAATCCGGGTAGTGTCCCATATGGTCTTCCCCTGGCAGTCAAAGCCTGATGATACAGGGCAAAAAAAGGGAATAGATCCCTCAAAAGGACCGGAGATATACTTTGATCTCAAGCCTGAAGAGCTTGAGGCCTATCTGAATAAGTATGTGGTGAAACAGGATACTGCAAAGGCAGTCTTGGCAACCAAGATCTGTACCCACTTTAACAAAATCGCATATCTTCAGAAGAGGGGAAAGGATCGTCACCTTGTCGGCAATATAAAGAATAATATTATCCTCATAGGTCCTACCGGAGTAGGAAAGACCTATCTTATCAAGCTGATAGCGGCAAAATTGGGGGTGCCCTTTGTAAAGGGAGATGCCACAAAATTCAGCGAGACAGGTTATGTGGGAGGAGATGTAGAGGACCTGATCCGTGACCTGGTACAGGAGGCAGACGGCGATTTCAAAAAGGCCCAGTATGGGATCGTCTATATAGATGAAATCGACAAGATTGCCTCGTCTGGCCACATAACCGGGCTCGATGTCTCAAGGGCAGGGGTCCAGAGGGCCCTATTAAAGCCCCTGGAGGAGACCGAGGTGGATCTCCATGTCCCCCATGATCCCATCTCACAGATAGAGGCCATAGAAAAATATCGCAGGACCGGGAAAAGAGAAAAATGCAGTCTCAATACACGCAACATACTATTTATAGTGAGTGGTGCCTTTTCTGGCCTGAGTGATATAATAAAAAACAGGCTTGCAAAACAGAGCATAGGTTTTGGCGCAGAGATAGACAGTCATGATGAGATAGAGTGGCTGCAGCAGGTAAAGCCCCAAGACCTTATCGAATATGGCTTTGAGACTGAGTTCATAGGCAGATTTCCTGTTATTACCGTCTTAAAAAGCCTTACAGAGGATAACCTATTTGAGATCTTACGTAATCCGAACAACCCGGTTATTGTCAGTAAGAAACAGGACTTCAGGTCCTATGGAATCGACCTCAAATTTGAGGAAGATGCCTTGAGGCTCCTTGCCCATCAGGCCTATCAGGAACGTACAGGTGCAAGGGCCCTTGTGAGTGTAGTAGAAAGGGCGTTGCTGCCCTTTGAAAAGAAACTGCCATCAACCGGGGTGTCTTTTCTGACAGTAACCAGGGCAGTGGTTAATGACCCCCCAAAAGAGCTCCAAAGGCTCTTGGAGAATCCGGATGATGCCGTCAGGCTGGGGAGATATCAGTCCCTGCTTGCTGAGGAGAAAGAACTCCTTGTAAGACGTCTTAAGCAGGAAGAGTCTTTATGGAAAGACTCCAGGCTAAAGCTTACCCCTAAAAAGTTGGATTTTGTGGCCCATCTCTCCATCAACGGTGATCTGGACCCCAAGGAGGCCAGTGAGAAGATTCTCTCCTGGATAGACCAGATCAAGAGTTACGAGACTTCTTTCTTTAAGCGGTGCGGTGTCCGGATTGTCATAGAGGAAGATGCAATAGATAGGCTACTGGAGGATTGCCTGGAAAATTCCTCCAAGCTCTATATGCAGTGTGAGAGATTGTGTAATATACTTGAATATGGTCTTACAGTCGTAAAGGAAAAGACTGCGCAGGAGGTCTTTAGTATACCTGCTGAGGCCGTAGAGAACCCTGAGCTCTATATCAACAGGCTCATTAGCAAGTGCTATCGGCCTCTATCTAGGGAATAACTAGGTGAAAAAAGGCCAGATTATACTCCTTGTTGATTACAATAAGGAAGTGATTGAAACAGTCCGCAGTGCGGTGAATCAGACCGGGCTCAGGCTGATCCTTGCAGAGGATGGCCAGGAGGCCCTCGATGTGGCAAAGGCCGAGGTGCCTGACCTGGTGATTGTACGTAAGGATATCCCCGTATTGGATGCACTCTCTATGAGTGTGCTTCTCAAACAGTCGCCTGAGACCAAAGATATACCAGTAATAGTCATATGTCCGGCAGAGGCCTCTCCTTCAGAGCTAGACCGTCTCCAAGAAGCTGGTTGCAGCGGCTGCATTGAGGAGCCCTTTACTCTAAAGAAGCTACTTCAAAAATTGGAGGATTGGTTGACATGAAATATCCAGAATATCGTCCCCGTAGATTACGCCGTACAGAGGCCCTTAGGGCCCTGATCCGTGAGACCAGTCTAAGTCCAAGACACCTGATCTATCCCCTCTTCGTGGCGCCAGGCAAGGGCGTTAAAGAGCCTATAGATGCCATGCCTGGCTGTTATCATTTTTCTGTAGATATGTTGGTAGAAGAGGCCAGGGAGGTACTTGACCTGGGAATTTATGCAGTCCTTCTCTTCGGCCTTCCAGAAAAAAAGGATCCAAGGGGTTCTCATGCCTGGCTGAAGGACGGTGTGGTACAGAAGGCCATATCTGCCATAAAGGAGGCAGTACCAGATCTCATTGTAGTGACCGATGTGTGTCTCTGCGAGTACACGTCCCATGGACATTGCGGTGTGATCTCTAATGGCCAGGTCGACAACGATGCCACACTGGAACTCCTGTCTAAGGTAGCACTCTCTCATGCCGAGGCCGGGGCAGATATTGTAGCCCCGTCTGACATGATGGACGGTCGTGTTGGGGCAATAAGGAAGGCACTCGATCAACGTGGCTTTGACCAGGTCCCTATCCTTTCATATGCAGTAAAGTATGCCTCTTCATTCTACGGGCCTTTCCGTGAGGCGGCAGAGTGTAGCCCTCAATTCGGAGACCGCCGCTCCTACCAGATGGACCCTGCAAATGCCAGGGAGGCCCTGCGCGAGGCCACGCTGGACTGTGGGGAAGGGGCTGATGTCATCATGGTAAAGCCCGCTATGCCATATCTCGACATAATCCATCTCCTGCGCCAGGAATGCACCCTCCCTATTGCTGCCTATCAGGTAAGTGGTGAGTACTCTATGATAAAGGCCGCATCTTCTAAGGGCTGGCTTGATGAAGCCAGGGTAATGGAAGAGTCTCTGCTCAGCATACGCCGTGCCGGGGCCGATATTATAATTACCTATTTTGCTAAAGACGTAGCCAAGGGGCTATAGGCTATATATAGCCTATCGTAAGCGTTCACATTCCCCCGGCCGGGGACGTGAACAGTGACAGGCCTATCTATCTCCTATATCTCTCTATAGTCTTTCTCAGGGCCTCTGCCACATCTTCCTGGTCTTTCTCCTCAAGCAGGGGATAGAGAGGGAGTGAGAAGAGACGCTCACTGTTCCACTCTGCGTTTGGGAGCACACCCGGCCTGTATCCATATTTTTCTCTATAGAAGCGTTGTAGATGGACTGCAGGGAAGTGGAGGCCCGTACCGATATTTTCATCCCTAAGGGCCAATAGAAATCTGTCACGATCGATTGTAAGGGCCTCGATCTCGAGACGCACTATATAGAGATGCCAGGCATGTCTGTGTGGATACAAAGGAATGCCCAGGGGACGGATCTCAGGGATATCTGCCAGGAGACGATCATAGTTCCTGGCAAGTCCTGCCCGCCTGGTATTAAATTTCTCGAGCTGTTCAAACTGGTGCAGGCCAATAGCGGCCTCAAGGTCCAGCATATTATACTTAAAGCCCGGTTCTCTTACCTCGTACTGCGGGACTCCCCCTTTGGAATAGCGCTTCCAGGCATCCCTTGAGATGCCATGAAAACAGAGCCTGCGCATCCTATTGGCCCTTTCAGGATCATTACACAGGATCATCCCTCCCTCGCCAGTGGTCATATTCTTGATAGGATGGAAGCTGAATACCGCAAGCTCACTGTCTGATCCAATCAACCGCCCCTTATAGCGAGTACCCACGGCATGGGCCGCATCCTCTATGAGGTTGAGATTCCTTGTCTTGCAGATCTCCCTCAGTGGATCAAGGTCACAGGGGGCCCCGGTAAGGTGTACAGGTATGATGGCCCTGGTTTTGGGAGACAGGTGTCTCTCCACGTCTGCCGGATCGATCTCCAGGGTCTCATGATCCACATCTGCAAAGACTGGTCGTGCACCACAGATCTCTATATTGTTTACTGTAGATGGCCACGTGATTGGGCTGGTAATGACCTCATCTCCAGGTGCCAGGTCCAGGGTAACTACTGCCACGTGTAGCCCTGCAGTAGCGGAATTCACGGCAATTGCCTCCTGCCCTCCGCTCCATTGAGAAAACTCCTCTTCAAACCGGGCCACCTTGGGGCCTGTGGTCAGCCAACCAGAACGCATACTATCTACCACCTCGTCAATCTCGGCCTGCCCAATGGTTGGACGGGAAAAGGGCAAAAAGGCAGGACGCACAGGGACATTCTCTGACATTATCCACTCCTTGTAATAAGATATACACCCATACAGATTATCAGGATACCTGACCAGCGTACTGGGCCCAGGACCTCTCCAAAGAAGAGACGCCCTGCAAAGGCGGTCACGATATAGCCCAGACTCAAGAGTGGATAGGCATAACTCACATCTACCCTGGAGAGGACCAGCAGCCACACAACGACACTCACTACATAACAGAAGATAGCAAAAATCACAAAGGGATTTAAGGCAACTTTTATCCCAATTGGCAGAATGTTTTCAATAGAAAATGCAAAATTGCCTATCTGGCGCATGCCCTGTTTGAGGGCCAGTTGGGCGCAGGCATTCAGCATAACCCCTAAGACGATCAGTGGCAGGTATCTATTCACTCTCTTACCTCTAATTAGTGTCTAAACGAAAACTGGTTCTTTGACGTTTCATGTAGATCTCCAGGTAAGTCCTCAGGTCTTCGCAAAAATTTTTCAGCACGATCTCGAAATTTGACAGCCGCAGGGGGTTTATCTTGGCAAATATATGCGAGAGCTGAAAGGAATTGATTTCGAGCAGAGGGGCTAAAGCGAACTTTCACTATTGCCCCTTATCCAAGAGTAAATCGGCTTCAGCAAAGACACTATCTAAATCATACCCCTCACCAATTTCAACTTCTTTATCGCCCTTGGCTAAAAGCCGCAGAAGTTCTTTGTCATGTTCAGATTTTTCATATGCTTCAAGGCCAATTATCACCGCTGCTGCCCGCCCTCTTTGAGTAATGACCAAAGGATCTGGATTTTTTGCAATCGTTTCAATATGTTTGCAGCATCTTGCGTAACTTCTCAATAAGTTCTGGCGTAACCGTTCGCGTCTCCGGCCAGCGGTGGCTTTTTTCAGGGTTTCAGTGCGGATTAATAGGCAGAGTGCCCTGATCTTGTGCATCAAGCGATGCTCCTGAAACCCTGAAAAAAGCTACCGCTGGCCGGGGGGAATATGATCGGTTACCAAAAATGATGCCCCAACTTATTGAGAAGTTACCATCTTGCCTCAAGTCACTTACTGGGATAATATTTAATAGCTTTCCCATAATGCACCTCCTATTGTATTTCTGCTTGTATCACTAAATGTAACATAAGGCAAAATTATATATGGATTAGCTATCCTCCAA
>JALTHV010000049.1 GCA_027004315.1 Deltaproteobacteria bacterium | reverse complement strand
AGGTTATTATCTGGGATCGAGTCGCCCAGATATTTTTCTTGACGCATGTGGTCGGTTTAGCATAATGATAGTTGAGGAACAAAGTCCTTAACTGTTCAAGGAGCAGTCTCATGAAGTTCGCTACTCATCAGCCCACCTTCATTCCGTGGCCAGGCCTGGTCTATAAGGCCCTGAAGGCAGACAGACTCGTGTTACTTGACCAGGTCCAGTACCCCAGGGGATTTTCCTGGGTCAACCGTAACCGGCTGAAGGGCATGCACGGTGTGATATGGTTGACCATACCTGTGCTGAAAAAGGGCCTGGGCCTCCAGGTCATAGACCAAGTCAGGGTACTGGCAGATGACAGATGGAAGAGAAAACACCTCATGACCCTGGAACACTGCTACAAGAGGGCCCCCTTTTTCCAGGTACACTTTGAATTTTTTCAGGACCTCTATTCAAGGGCATCTGAGAGGCTGATCCACTGGAATCTTGCTACAATAGACCATATCTTCCAGTATTTTGGTCTAGAACAGAGCTATATCCTCCAGTCAGAACTTAGAGTAAGAGGCAGAGGGACAGGGCTGCTGGTAAGGATAGCCAGAGAGCTGGGTGCAGAGGTGCTTGTTGTCCCCAGGGAGGCAAAGGGGCAGATAGATGTAGAGGCATTGAACAGGGCCAAGATAGGGATAGAATGGATAGACTATCACCCTCCTATCTATCCACAGCTCTGGGGGGAATTCTTAAAAGACCTCTCTTCATTTGATCTGCTTTTTAACTATGGACCACATGCAATCGAGATCCTGCACAAGACAAACCCCTTGCGCAGCTCCTGATGAGATACGGAATTGGATTGAGTATCTGGCCCTTGAGATAGGTCCTCGTCCGTATTCTTCACCAGGACTCCTGGAGAAGCTTGCCGATCACCTCTCGAGGACCTTTAGAGACCTGGGATATGAGGTAAATAAGCAGCCCTTTCGCTATAAAAAGCATACCTATTATAATGTGTGCGCCTCTCCAGGGGCCAAAGAAAGAAAAGGGCCCTTAGTTGTAGTGGGAGCTCACTATGATACAGTATTACACTCTCCAGGGGCAGACGACAATGCGAGCGGAGTGGCCGGTGTCATGGAACTGGCCCGATTGATTTCAGGGGATCCCCCTCCTGGTATAAGGCTGGTTGTCTTTGCCCTTGAGGAGCCACCTGTCTTTAGGACCCGGCATATGGGGAGTTTTGTATATGCCCGCAATTTAAAGAGGAGTGGGGCCTCTGTAAGGGGCATGATATGTCTGGATATGATAGGATATTTCAGTGATCGTCCCAAGAGTCAGTCCTTTCCCTTGTTTTTTATGGATCGGATCTATCCAGATGTCGGGAACTTCATTGCCATGGTGGGAAATATAAAGTCTACGCGGTGGACTAACCAGGTCAAGGAGGCCTTTTCCCAGGGCACAGATCTGCCTGTAGAGAGTCTGAATGCCCCGTGGTTTGTTATAGGAGTGGATCTCTCAGACCACCGGTCCTTTAATCACTTTGGGTATCCTGCCCTTTTGATCACAGATACGGCCTTTTATCGGAATCCCAATTACCATCGTCCCTCTGATCTACCCAGGACCCTTGACTTCCAGAGGGCAGCCAGGGTAATAGA
>JALTHV010000048.1 GCA_027004315.1 Deltaproteobacteria bacterium | reverse complement strand
TTCGCAGTGCTCACTCGAGGCACAGAGAACTCAGAGAAAAATCAGGGACCTGCTGGATGAACTCTTACTGAAAGGGGGTCTGGCTTCTACAGACGAGCTCATAACATATCTCACGACCTATCTGGAAGAACTCTACTCCTGGAATCAGAACGTCAATCTCACTGGTCTAAAGACTTTAGAGGATATGGCCGTTAAGCATGTAGGAGACACTCTGCTCCTGGTTCAGCACCTGCCAGAAGGTATTCACCACCTCCTGGATATCGGTACGGGCTCAGGTTCTCCGGGACTTGTCCTAAAGTTTTTTTGCCCTGATCTCAAAATTGTGCTCGTTGACGCCATCCGGAAAAAGGTCTCATTTCTCAATACGGTTATCGCAAAAACGGGCCTTACAGGCATCTGGGCAGAGCATGGTCGAGTAGGTTCAAGAGGGGTACCCAGGCATCTGCCCCCGGGGGGCTTTGATGTAATTGTCAGCCAGGCGGTAGGGCCATTAGATGAACTTATAGAGATGGCCCGGCCCTTACTGTCAACTAATGGCCTGGTAATAGCTATGAAAGGGCCCAATGTAGATAGAGAATTGAGAGAAAAGAGAGACCGTATTACATGGCTAACCAATATCATAAGGACTCAGACACCAGTGGGTGCCTACCGACGGAGTCTTGTTATGATACAGAGGCGTCGTGTAGCATAGATGTACAGAGTACATGGCAGAACTATCTTTCTGGCAACGGGATGTCTTGATCCTGATTTTTCTGGGCCTTTGCAATTTCCTGCCCATACTGGGAAGGATCATCCTCAAGGGACATCTATCTCTCCCTATAGACCTGGGATGCAATTGTATAGATGGCCAGCCCCTGTTCGGCCCACACAAGACGTGGAGAGGACTGGCTATTGCAGTCATTGGAACGGGCCTGGCCGGCTACTTCACGCCCCTTGGTCTTGAGCTCGGAATTGATCTGGCCATGTATTCAATGTCTGGCGACCTTATTTCCAGCTTTATAAAACGGCGTCTGGGACTCAAGGGTGGCCAGATGGCCCTGCTGTTGGATCAAGGCCCCGAGTCATTTCTCCCTTTATGGATACTTAAGGACAGGCTGTCCATCAGCTGGGCTGAGATATCCCTGGTAGTTATCTTTTTTATAATCCTGGAGATAGGCCTCTCTCCACTACTCTATTTACTCCACATCAGAAGGAATCCACACTAAGCTATGGCTATTCTAAAGGCAGATCTCCATATACATACCTCTGAAGACCCTCAGGATCTCATACTGTACAGCGCAACCGAGCTCATAGACATGGCATACAGCCTGGGATATTCAGTACTGGCCATAACAAATCACAACAGGGTCACCTACAGCGGATACCTCAGAGATTATGCCAAAGAAAGGGGTATAGTGTTGATACCAGGTGTAGAGGCGACAATCCAGGGCCGCCATGTACTTCTATATAACCTGGACCTCCAACAGGTAACTAGTCGGGATATCAGTAAATTAAAGGGCCTGAAAAGGCCCGACAACCTGATAATAGCTCCCCATCCCTACTATCCTAGCCTTACAGCACTGCGGGGCATGTTGAGACGACACGTCAATCTCTTTGACGCAGTGGAATGGTGCCATTTTTATAATAA
>JALTHV010000047.1 GCA_027004315.1 Deltaproteobacteria bacterium | reverse complement strand
ATTATCGGCGGGAACCGTTTGCAAGCGACACCGGCTCAGGAAAGACTCACCCCATTTACACAGCGCATTCGTATCACTCCAAGATTCCACACCTGGCCACCATGCCCTGCATTCTGCATTACACCGAGCCTGGGGATATTGTCCTCGATGGCTTTTCCGGTTCAGGGATGACCGGTGTAGCCGCCCAACTCTGTGGCGAGCCTGAATCCAAATTCAAAGCGACGCTTGAGCAGGAATGGAAGGATGCCGGATATTCAGCGCCGAAATGGGGGGCGCGGCGGCCGGTCCTCATCGACCTTTCGCCGGTCGCTAATTTCATCGCCTACAACCTCAATCTTGATGTGTCCGCCAGAGACTTCAAGAAAGCCGCCGACAGTTTTTTCAAGAAGATCGATACCGAGATCGGCTGGATGTACGAGACCCTTCATTCGGACCGCAGAAGAAAAGGGCGCATTAACTATGTGGTCTGGTCGGAAGTCTTCACCTGTCCCAATTGCGCGGGCGACGTGGTCTTCATGGATCAGGCCTATAATCCCGAAACCGGCAAATTCGCCAAGGAATTCTCATGCCCGAATTGCCGGTCAACTCTGACTACACGAAGCTGCGAACATAAGTTCACAACCCAGTTCGACAAGGCAATCGGTGAAACGGTTCGCAAAGTCACTTATGTGCCAGTCGAGATCGAGTACACCTTGCCCGGTGACAAGACCAAGTGGCGAAAGAAACCTGACGAACACGATTTGTCCTTGCTGAAGAAACTGGCCGAAGAACCGCCATCGGACTGGTTCCCGACAGAGAAGCTTCCCATCGGCAAGATGCGTGACAGCAATCATCTCGAAGAACGAGGCATTACCCACTACCACCAGTTCTACCTCTCACGCGCGCTTCACGCCCTGTCCATCATGTGGCGCATCTCTGATGAATGGCCGGATGCGCGTGTGCGTGGATTCCTAAAGTTTATGGTGCAACAGTGCTTCCCAAACATGTCGTTATTGAATCGATTTAAGCCAATTCAATTTGGACGTGTTGGAGGTTCGCAGGTCGGTTTAGTGATGCCAGGTGTTTACTTTATTCCGGCGACGCTGACAGAAACGGCGCCTTGGTATAACTTGCAAGGCAAGTATAAGCGCCTTCTGAAAATGCTCAATGCATGCCAACTCTCGACAAGTCGGCAATGCGTCATATCCACCGCGTCTTCGTTGCAGTCGCCAATTCCTGACAAGAGCGTTGACTACATCTATACCGATCCTCCGTTCGGGGATGCCATCAAATACGGCGACCTTAACCTGTTGATTGAAGCATGGCACAACCTGTTCTCGCGTCTGGAAAACGAGGTCCTGTGGGACAAATTGAAAAACAAGTCGCTGTCCGTCTATTCGGAACTCATGCGCAGGGCTTTTACCGAGTTTTACCGCGTGTTGAAACCCGGTCGCTGGATGACGGTCGTTTTCCATAATTCGAAGAATCTGGTGTGGACGGCGATCCAGGAAGCCATAGGGAATGCCGGTTTCGTTGTAGCAGATGTGCGGACTTTGGACCGACAACAGGGCAGTTTCAATCAGGTCACCGCAGCCGGTGCCGTCAAACAAGACCTCGTCATCTCCGCCTACAAGCCAAACGGCGGTCTCGAAGAGCGCTTCAAGCTCACCGCTGGCACCGAGGAGGGCGTCTGGGATTTTGTCCGCACACACCTGAAACAACTCCCAGTGTTCGTTTCCAAGGACGGCCAGGCCGAGGTCATTGCTGAGCGGCAAAACTACCTGCTTTTCGACCGCATGGTGGCCTTCCATGTCCAGCGCGGTGTTACCGTTCCTCTGTCTGCTGCTGAGTTCTATGCCGGACTGGAGCAACGCTTTCCTCCACGCGATGGTATGTATTTCCTGCCCGATCAAGCGGCCGAGTACGACAAGAAGCGCATGACGGTGAGAGAGGTACTCCAGCTTCAGCTTTTCGTCTCGGACGAGGCGTCGGCCATCCAGTGGCTCAAGCAGCTACTCACCAAGAAGCCGCAGACGTTCCAGGAGATACAGCCTCAGTTCTTACAGAAATTACATCAGGCAAAACATGAGAAACTTCCTGAGCTCTCGGAGCTGCTGGAGCAGAACTTCCTCCGCTACGACCTGCCTGCCGCGTCCGCGGCGCAGGCAGGCGGCAAGGGGCCCATTCCGCCGCAGATCGTCTCGTGGATGAGGCAGAGCGCCGAGCTGCGCAGGATCATCCAAGACGAACTCGCTTCCGGCCGTTCGACCGAGGAGAACGGACAACTCAGAACTCAGAACCCAGAACTCATAACCCGCGCCAAAGCGCGCTGGTATGTCCCCGATCCGAACAAGGCCGGTGATCTGGAGAAGCTGCGCGAGCGTACCTTGCTGCGCGAGTTCGAGGAGTACCGCGAATCCAAGCAGAAACGCCTGAAGGTGTTCCGCCTCGAGGCCGTCCGCGCTGGGTTCAAGAAGGCCTGGCAAGAGCGCGACTACGCCACCATCATCGCCGTGGCCCGCAAGATTCCGGAGAAGATTCTCCAGGAAGACCCCAAGCTCCTCATGTGGTACGACCAGGCGGTAACCAGAATAGGGGATTAACCATGGAATTGAATTTAGGAACCATTAGAAGTGATTTATCTGGATTTAATACTATCTCTAATATTGCAAAGCAAACAAAAGATTCATTCTTGAATTCGATTGAATTGAACTTTTCATATTGCAGTTTCTTCGAAGCAAATATGGCAGCACCTTTGTATAGTGTAATAGCAAGGCTTCGTGATGAGCTGAATGATGTTTCGATAAATAATATGCAATCCAGCGTAGAAACTATTCTAAGAAAAAACAGGTTTTTAACTGTTTTTAATCAGCCAAAATTGTCTGACTATAATCAGACAACATTGCCATTTAAGATTTTCAAACTCACTGCAGGAGAGCAGTTTAACGATTATCTCAACAGATATATGAAAGGGAAAGGTATTCCGACCATGTCTAAAGCTTTAACCAAACGGTTTAGGCAAAGCCTTTTGGAAATTTTTCTCAATGCGGCCATTCACTCTGAATCGGGATTAGGTATTTTTGTTTGTGGTCAATTTTATCCCCAAAAACACCGACTTGATTTTACCATATCGGATGCAGGTATTGGGATTCGCGAAAATGTCAGGAGATATACAAGACGCAAAGTTAATTCCTGTAATGCAATAAAATGGGCTCTGGCTGAAGGACATACCACCAAAAGTGGCAGTCAACCCGGAGGCTTGGGATTAAAATTGTTAAAAGATTTTGTGCAACGTAATAAAGGTAAACTTCAAATCGTATCTAATTTCGGTTATTACGAATTTGACGCTGATGGAGATTTTTGCGATAAGATGGATTACAGTTTTCCCGGCACCTGTGTAAATCTTGAAATAAACACGACAGATACAAGCAGTTATTGTCTGAGTTCAGAATTAAACGGTAATGATATTTTTTAAATAGGAGAAAGTGTGATGAGTGAAAGCATAAAAATAAAGGTTACTGATTTAATTGGAAGTCCTTTATGTATATCCGCAGAAGACGGTCAAAAGATTTTTGATAAAGTTGAAAAGCTATTAAAAGAAGGAAAGCTGGTTACAATTTCATTTGAAAATGTAACCATGCTGATCTCGCTTTTTCTTAACATGGCAATTGGTCAGCTCTACGGCTCTTTTAGTGAAGACACTGTTCGCACCCAGTTAAAGGTTGAAGGGCTTTCGTCTGATGACAGGGAATTGCTCAAGCGTGTTGTGGATAATGCAAAGAAGTATTATGCCAATAAGGCATCTTATGATGACGCATGGCTGGAGGAAGATGAAAATGAGGAATAAAGCTTTTGATCTTTCAGCCTATTCTTTTAGTTCAGATGAAAAGATTCTTATAGATACCAATATCTGGCTCTACTTATTCCCGGCACCAGGCAATCCTTCTCAAAGATTTGCTCGACAATACTCGACTGCTTTTGCAAATCTTGTTTCAGCACAAGCACAACCTATTCTCGATCCTATGGTGTTAAGCGAATACTTAAATCGTTATATACGAATTGAGTGGGACGGAAATTACAAAAGTACCTATCCAAGATTTAAGGATTTCAGAAACTCCCCGGACTTCTTAGCAGTCGTGTCAGCCGCTGAAATTTTTGCCAAAAGGATTTTAAGCTTCTGTCAAGTCCACTCTATTTCAGCCAATGAAGTGGATTTGAGTACGGCTCTGGCGGACTTTTCGTCTGGAAATGTGGACTTCAACGATGCGATCCTTGTTGATATTTGCAAAAAAAGAAATCTTAAATTGATGACTAATGATGCAGATTTTCAAAATGGCGGCATCGAAGTTTTGACCACCAATCCGAGGCTATTAAGAGCTTGCCCATGATATGCACATCCTTTGGGAGAAATCAAATGACCAAGTTGTTTCTAATTCTTGAGTAATTTAGGCACTGCGTGGCGACTGAGTTGATGGGGATTGCTGTAAATGCATAACGCATGGAAATACAGCACAATACACAAAAGTGTTTGCAAAGTTATTGATGAGCAGACTTTGTGGGGCGAGACGACCTGTCGGGTGTGGCTGCCAGGTCGCGACTCTGTGGTCCGCGTGCCTGCAGCCAGACTTGCTCCCTTGGAGGATGCCGGAACGGGCACCGCTGACGGCATCGCCTATGTGGCCTCTGCAGCGCGCGTGGCCGACGCCCTGACTCAGGATATTCTGCTTGCGCCCATCGAATCATCAGTCATACCTCTTCCGCACCAGATCTGGGCCCTGTCCCGCGCGCTCAAAGGGGACCGTGTGCGTTACTTGCTGGCCGATGAAGTCGGTTTGGGCAAGACCATCGAGGCGGGACTCATTCTTCGCGAACTCAAACTGCGCGGACTGGTCAAGCGGGTCCTGGTCATCGCCCCGAAGGGTCTGGTGACCCAATGGGTAGCCGAAATGCGGCTTCACTTTAATGAGGAGTTTCAGCTTCTACTTTCCGATGACTGGAAGACGTTCCGCCGCATTTCGGCGGTTCCTGGTTCAGCGTTCCTGGTTTCTGGTTCGGAAAGACCCGGAACTCGGAACTCGCAACCCGGAACTCCGCCGCGCAATCCATTCCTCATGTTCCATCAGGTCGTGGCACCAATGGATTCGGTCAAGCCATCCGACGGTCCGTGGGGCGCGGCGGCCC
>JALTHV010000046.1 GCA_027004315.1 Deltaproteobacteria bacterium | reverse complement strand
TTTATATATAGATGGACATCTAAAAAACGAAAGGAAGATATTATGCGTAGTGATCTAATGAAAAAGGGGTTGGAGAGGGCACCTCACAGGTCCCTGTTTAAGGCTATAGGCTACACCGATGAAGAACTTCAGAGGCCTTTAATAGGCGTAGCAAATTCATTTAATGAGATTATCCCTGGTCATATACACCTACGCCAGGTCACAGATGCAGTGAAGGCAGGGATCAGAATGGCAGGGGGGACCCCTATTGAATTCGGAGGAATAGGTGTCTGTGATGGCATTGCCATGAATCACCTGGGTATGCGATATTCCCTGGCCAGCAGGGAGCTGATAGCTGACTCGGTTGAGGTTATGGCAGAGGCCCACCCGTTTGATGGTCTTGCGCTTGTATCGAACTGTGACAAAATTACCCCTGGTATGTTGATGGCGATGCTGAGACTTAACATCCCTGCCATATTTATAACCGGTGGTCCCATGCTGACTGGAGACTGGATGGGACAAAAGGTCAACCTGATTTCCGTATTTGAGGGCATAGGCCAGGTAAAGGCAGGGAACATGAGTGAGGAGGAGCTTATCGAGCTAGAAAATGAGGCCTGTCCTACATGCGGTTCATGTTCCGGGATGTTTACGGCAAATTCCATGAACTGTCTCTCTGAGGCCCTGGGGCTGGCCCTCCCGGGAAATGGTACTATCCCTGCGATAACGGCTGCCAGGATCCGTCTCGCAAAGGCCGCTGGTGCCCAGGCCGTCCGTCTGGTAGAAATGGGCCTGAGACCACGGGATATAGCTACGCTGTCGGCCTTTAAGAATGCCATTGCAGTGGACATGGCACTGGGATGTTCTACCAACACAGTGCTCCATGTGCCTGCAATTGCCCATGAGGCCAATGTAGATCTGCCCCTGGAGGTCTTTAATGAGATCAGTCTCAAGACCCCTCACCTCTGTAACCTGATCCCTGTTGGCCCGCACAGCCTTGAGGATCTGAACCTGGCAGGTGGTATACAGGCCATTATGAAAGAGCTCAGTAACCTGGGGGTAATCGATACAGAGGCAAGGACCGTTACAGGCGCTACAGTCGGAAAGAATATAGAAAGGGCAGAGATAAGAGACAAGAAAGTGATCCATCCTGTAACGGATCCGTATCACAAAGAGGGTGGCATTGCCATACTATACGGAAATCTTGCCCCCGATGGCTCTGTAGTTAAACAGTCCGGCGTAGTCCCCAAGATGTTGAGACACAAGGGCCCAGCCAGGGTCTTCAATTCGGAGGACGATGCGTATGATGCTATCTTGAAGGGTAAGATCAAGGCCGGGGATGTAATAGTGATCCGTAATGAGGGACCAAAAGGTGGACCCGGGATGCCTGAGATGCTTTCTCCTACATCTGCTATAGTCGGTATGGGGTTAGATGAAGAGGTTGCCCTGATAACTGACGGCAGGTTCAGCGGCGGTACAAAGGGAGCAGCTATTGGCCACGTATCGCCTGAGGCCGCTGACGGAGGCCCTATAGCCCTTGTAGAGGAAGGAGACACCATAGAAATCGATATCCCAGACAGAAAATTGACACTTCAGGTCGCCGATAATGAATTAGACCGGAGGCGGAGCAACTGGAAACCAATGGACCCCCGTATCACCCATGGATATCTGGCTCGATATGCAAGGCAGGTGAGTAGCGGTGCCAAGGGTGCTATATTGCTGGAGTCCAAATAGGTAATCCCCATGTCAAGAAATGCAAAGATCAAGAGGGCTACAAAGGAAACAGACATAGACCTGAGTCTCGAGGTAGATGGTCAGGGGAAGGCCTCCATAGACACTGGGGTGGCCTTTTTGGACCATATGTTGACTCTCTGGACAGTGCATGGTTTTTTTGACCTGAATCTGAAGGCCGTTGGGGATCTGGATGTAGGTGCCCATCACACGGTGGAGGATGTAGGGATATGTCTGGGGAAGGCCCTGGCCCAGGCCTTAGGGGATCTGAGCGGCATAAACCGTTATGGAAGTGTCTCTATCCCTATGGAGGACTCCCTGGCCCGGGTAGACCTGGATATCTGCAACAGGCCGTATCTGGTCTATAAGGTAAAGTTTCTCACGGCCAAGATAGGTACCTTTGATACGGAATTAGTTGAAGAGTTTCTGAGGGCCCTGGCAGTAAACAGCGGTATGACCCTCCATGTCCAGGTACCCTATGGGAAGAATAGCCATCATATTGCGGAGGCAATATTTAAGGCCCTGGGCAGGGCTCTTGATCTGGCAACGCAGTTTGATCCCAGATTGAAAGGTCCCCTTTCCACTAAGGGGAGACTATAGGTATGAATAGACCAGATTTTATAAAGGGCAATACTATTTATGCCTGTAGTCTCCTGTTCTGCTTGGCTCTATATCTCTTGCTGTTGCAGGGATGCAATGCCTTTTTCCAGAGAAATAAAGCAGGACCGGCCCCGCTTCCAGAACTCAATCGAATTGCAGTACTTCCAATGGACCGGGCATCTATCCGACCAGGTCAGGAGAGGGCAACCTGTGCCCTGAGTGACACTGTATTCGATGTCCATCCGATACCGCCAGAGGCAAGTGATGAGGTGACTCGCCTCCTGGTCCATGCCCTTCAGGGCGATAAAAGGTTCATATTTGTCCCTGAGGGACAGTGTGTAGGCTTTTTGAATGCTATTTTGGCAAAAGATATAAAGGCCTCTCAACTCCATCTTATCCAGGCCTTTGGCAAGGAACTCAAGGTAGACGCAGTGCTATATGGCAAGCTCTTCAGATATGAAGATCGAATAGGCAGAAAATATGGAGTAAAGAGACCTGCCTCCGTGGCCTTTGCCCTCTACCTCATTCGGGTCAGAGATGCTGCAGTACTTTGGCATACCACATTTGATGAGACTCAACAGCCCCTGATGGAAAATCTCTTTAAGGTCAAACTCTATAGAAAATCAGGCATGCACTGGCTTACTGCCCAGGAACTGGCAAACTATGGCCTCACTGAGGCCACTAATGAGCTCAAGGACCTCCTCCCCTGAGCCCCTGCCAGATGGATATATCAATTAACCAGGACCAGGTAGTAGAATTTTTGGAAGGGCAGCGTTTTATCTGTGCCCGGTGCATCGGCAAAAAGGGATCAAGATATCACTTGTTGACCCATCTTGGCAGGGAGATGAATCTCGCCCCCAGCCGTTTCATCCATGTATCTACACAACAGACATCGACTGAGGGAAGGGATAGATGTGTCCAGGAGCTATACGAAATCTATAGCCGTAGAGAGGCACTGAAAGAGAAGGTCAATATCCCTGAGCTCTGGGAGCTGGTTCAGGATGAGCAGGAATTCTGGTCGCCACAGGAACTGGCCGGTCTGGCCTTTGAGCAGATAGTAGAACCTGACCATGTAGCTGCCTTTATCCGTGCAGTGATAGACGATCACACGTACTTCAAATTTAGAGAAGGGATGATCAAGGTCCAGTCTCCTGAGGCGGTCAATCGGATACTGGATCAACGGGCCAGGGAGGCAGAGTCTCTGGCACGCCTTGTCAAGGGGAGGCAGTGGCTTGAGGCCCTATGCTCAGATGGTCCTCAGAAGGCCCAGGCCATAAAGGACATCGAAGACCCACGGGTTTCTTTTTGGATATCGGCTATCAAGGACTTCTGTATTAAGAGAGACGATTCGGAGCATGCTGCCTTAGTCCGCGGACTGTTTCGTCAGGCAGGGCTTACCGGTGCCAGTGCCCCTTTTTATGCCTTGATCAGGGCGGGAATATGGGATGAAGACGAAAACCTCGAGTTAGCTCGACATGGAATAGAGACTGAATTTCCTGAGGCCGTAGTTCAACAGGCAGAGACACTGGCTGCATCCCCTGTAGATTTAGAAAAAGATGGACGGGAGGACCTGACTGACCTCGATACCTTTACTATAGATGGACCGGAAAGCCTGGACCTGGATGATGCCCTGAGCTTCAGAGAATGTGAAGGAGGGTGGGAAGTCGGCGTACATATAACCGATATTGGGCTTCAGATAGGACAGAATACCCCATTATTCAATGAATCGATCCACAGGGCGACTACTATATATCTGCCTACCCAGAAGATCTCCATGCTCCCTGAGGTGCTCTCTCATGAGGCATGGAGCCTTAAGGCAGGGGAAGACCGCAGGGCGTTGTCTTTTTTTGTCTGCCTGGACAATAAGGGAAACATCCTGACCAAACGGATAGCGCGAAGTGTAATCAGGATTCATGAGCGTCTGACATATAGGGATGCGGAGGCAAGGATAGCTGAGGACCGTGTATTTTATGCCATTCATAGGCTGTGTCTTGCCCTCCAGGCCAAAAGAATTGAAAATGGTGCCCTTATCCTACCCATACCAGAGATCGTAATACAGGTTGATAACTCCGGAAATATAACCGTAAAACTCTCCCAGCCCGGCCCGGCCCGCTTCCTGGTAGCGGAGTGTATGATTCTGGCAAACGTTGTGGCTGCCTGGTTCCTGAGAGATCAGGGTATTCCAGCCCTGTATCGAAGCCAACCCCCACCAAGGGAGCTTATTATCTCTGGAGACGAGATCGATCTTATGGCCAACTTCAGACAGAGGCGGCTCATCAGCAAGGGAAATCTAGGGACTAAGCCCGAAATGCACCATGGCCTTGGTCTTGATGTATATACCACGATAACCTCGCCCTTGAGACGGGGACTTGATCTCCTCATGCAACAGCAGATAACTTCTGTACTGACAGCAGGTAAACCCCTCTATACGAGAAAAGACCTCAACAGACTTGCCATGTATCTCCAGCAGGGCCTCAGTGCGGCGGCGGCAGTCCGTCAGGCAAGGACCCGCTACTGGCTGCTGAAACACATGAAGGGATTGGGGAATACACCTCTTGATGCCTGGGTCCTGGAAACAGGTCCACGCAGGGTACTTGCCGTACTTTCCGATTACCTCTTACCCGTGGAACTTCCATTAAGGCCAGGACAGAGATATTCCCAGGACCAGAAGGTCAAGGTAGTGATCAAGAAGGTGAATCCCAGAGAAAATATCCTCAAACTGGACTGGGGGAAATAGGCTATTAGGCTGTAGGCTATTAGTTGGGATTGTATCTTTTGGCCTAATAGCCTACAGGCTAATAATCTGAGTTGATCGTAACCGTTCACGTCTCCGGCCAGCGGTAGCCTTTTGAGGGGTTTCA
>JALTHV010000045.1 GCA_027004315.1 Deltaproteobacteria bacterium | reverse complement strand
GCAAGCAGCAGGGTGTCAGCAGAGGCCAGGCGCAAGCTGATCTTGACCGGCAACGATCTCATAAAAGAGCTCTTTTTTGAGCAGGGGCCGGAAATAGGCAGGATGTTGAGATATGCCGACCAGTGGGCAGAACAGGGTATTGTAAACAGCAAGCAGGAATGCCTGCAGAAGATAAAGGGCCTGCTGTTCGATGAGCTATTCCAGGATATAAGGCACGAAGTAGCAAAAGCTGCTGGGAACGAGGCTGCCAGGCTTCCCTGGGAGATTGCAGCAAGGCATGGCACCAGGATATTGCAGCTTCTACGTATCGATCCCGTTGCCCTGCTCAGACGCCTCGATGCCGAGGGGCTTCTGGGGCACGTATTTCCAGAGATCGAAGGACTGAAGGGGATCGAACAGTCGCCATGGAACCACGCTGAGGGAGATGTGTATATCCATACCCTGCTCGTCTTGCAGAGGCTTAAGGAGATAAATCCCCATCCAGAGCTTCACGAAATTATAGCGGGATTGCTACACGATATCGGTAAGCCAGCAACCTGCAAACAGGATGGAATAGGGCACATCAGCTTTTACAGGCATGAAATCGTTGGGGCAGAGATGGCAGGAGATTTCTGCCGCCGCTTTTCCCTGGATAGTGAAACCAGTGAGGCAATCGTGTTCCTGGTAAGGAATCACCTCCAGTGCTTTTTGAATCTTCCCGAAATGAGCACCAGGAAGGTAAAGAGATTGATGGCTGGAAAACACTTCCCAAGCCTTCTCAGGCTCCGCAAGGCCGATCTCATGGCACAGTTGAAACCGGATGGCACCTATGACCTGTCGTCTTATGAAGTATGTGTAAGAAGGCTACAGGAAGTGACCCCGGGCTTTTGTTGCGAATGAAAATGGCCTCTGCCTGCCAGGTTCAGGGCAGTATCTTGCTTTCCGTGTATCTTTGCACCATAGATTTTTCGCACACCTGAAAGAAATCACGCCAAATTTTCGTATAGAAAGACAGGAAGTCCTGAATAGCCAATAGCTCCAATTGATCAACCATGGCAATAGCCAATTTTTTTATTGGTTTGTTCATCACTTGTTTTCACCAGGAGGGTCATAGTATAATACGACAAGACAGGAAATAGAACGAGTAAGGAAAAGACCTGGTTCCGGAAACAGGAAAGCTGGAAATTGCTGGATGGTAAACAGTCTGTTGCATGTTTTTCAAGATCAATGGTGACGTTATGCCTGTCCAGAGCGTCCTGCGAGTACTCGTGGTAGAAAACAGCCCGGATCGCCAGCAGATCCTCAGGGCTCTTTTCAGGGATCACGCGTGGATCATGGTCAATACGGCAAAACGGGCCATCATCATGGTTGATTCTTACAGATTCGACCTGATAGTCCTGGATTATGATCTTGACGGGCCCGGAAATGGATACGATGTTGCCTGTGCCATCTCCAACTCTCAGAATGCGGCCACCATGGTTTTGATCCATGCCATGAATTCCATGGGGGCCAGGCGGATCACCGAAGTTTTACCCCATGCCAGGTGGGTGCCTTTTTCCAGGCTGGTAAAGAACAACACCACTTTCAAACGCATCCGGAAGACCTTGGGGCAGGGAGTACCTGCAGACTGGCAGGAACTTGTTTCTTAGGTTCTTACCAAACTAAAGTCCCGAAAAAGGCAAAGCATGGATGTAAAATACAACTAATCTCCAAATCCCGCATAAATCTGCTGAAGAACGTAAAAAGTGAAAATGTAACGCTCGCTCCTAAAATCCAAAAGCACATAAATTCAAAGGGTTATGCGAGAAAGCCTATATACTATCCACAGTTGAAATCGTCTTCTCTTGAATTTATTATTTGCGATAATATCAAAGTGTTCCAAAATTGGGCCAGAGACCCCATCCCAATAACCATTGCCAGCACAATCTCCAGGATCACCTTTAATTCCTTCATCTCAAAACCCTCCTTTAAGTCCGTCTTTGGACGCTAAAGAGCCTGTCAGTTGTGCAGGATGAGTAAAAGTCATCAGCCTGAATCCTACGTGGTAACTCGTGACCCCTGGTTTTATGGCCATGCGAATAACCATACCCTCCTTTCTCCCCTTAACCACCTTATGCGACCCAAACCCCGGGCCCTCAGGATCAACCTCATCTCGCGAGTCCACAGATTCGCCGTACCAATCGCTGCACCACTCCCAAATCCCATCTCCCATGCTATCACTGCGAAGCGCCGCGTACTCCCATTGGGCCTCAGTGGGCAGGCTATAAGCTGTGGCGCTGTTGCTGTTGAGCGCCTTCAGAAACCTCTGGACATCCCACCAGCTCACCCCAACCACAGGGCATTCGGGGCAGCGGTGAGGCACCTTGCTCTTCATAACCCTGTCCCACAATGCATAGGTTACAGGCCTATCCATGATATAGAAAGACCTGGTTATTACCACTTTGATGGAGCCCCCGCCCCTTTTGCTCCAAAACTCACCTGGTGAAAGGTGAAGGAAGACAGGCTCTGCTTTGTGAGCACTCGATTCCTGCTCATGAACAGGCAGGCCCGATACAAACTTTGCTTCAATCTCTTTCAGCATTGAAGTCGCAGCCCCAAGATAGTAGCGCCAACGAACCTCTCTAACCTTAGCATAGATGTCTTCTGACCAGGTTCTTAAATCATGGCGAGCGCCTTTTACCCACACAGGATTTGCTGCCAGACAGAATATCGCCATGGCCAAGGCCAAAACCACCAGAGACCATGCCCATCTCTTGCCTCTCTCATACCTCTGGCTTGTAGAAGAGGTCATAGACCCTGTATTGACATTGAGCTCTTTCTCAATAACCGCCTTCATATCTGAGAGACGGGAACGCCTTGAAGGGTTTGGATCAAGCCCCCTGGCTATCTGGTCAGCAATTTGCTTGGGAATGCGACTGAGGGGTGGAGATCGTTTGGGAAGACTAAGAGAACTGTCTCTTATCGGAGCAAGCCCCTTTTCCTTGCGCTCAGGAAAGAGAATATCCCTATCGCCCGAACCCTGGCGAAAGGCAAAGGGATTGAACCCATCCATCAAAAGCCTGTAGAGCAGAATAGAGAACTCAAAGACATCTGCTGCAGGGGTGAGGGCCTTCCCGGATGCAGCCTCTGGTGGCGAGATCTCCAACCTCATGGCGGTACACTTGAATCTGTCTTTTATCTGGTAGGAATCGCAGTCAATAAAAACTACCTTCAAATCCTGCCGAACAAATATGTTCTCCTCATGAAGGTCCCCTACAACAACACCTATCCCATGGAGGAACACCAGCATATCTAAAAGGTTGGCGGCCAGCTCCAGCCTGTTCTTTCTCCCTTTATTGCCAGTATGGTCTGCAGTTAAAAAGTTGTTCAAAATTTCGCACGAGCCGAGATCAAGTCTGTTCATAAGGAATCCAACGAAATATCCCTGATCTGGATGGTACAGCCGTGCCCTGGGCCAGGCCAGGTGGTGGTCAAAGAGATACTCCTGGTGGGGAGAGGTGGTCCTCACCCTTTTATATATCTCTATCATTTCAGCTATCTTGGGTTCCATTATGGCCCTGCCTTTGGCCCCATCTGTATACAGCTTGGCGCAGAGGGCGGGGTCTTCTTGAACCTCATATATCTCGCCTTCTCCACCCTTTCCCAGAATGTTGCCAAGGTGAATAACCTGGTTCAGACTTGTCCTGTATGCGTCTCCTTTCACTGGCCGCTTTCTTCCCTTATCTCTATCCACATGTCCGACTCCGCCCAGTTTCCCAGCCTCCCCTGTGAGAGCAACTTATGAACATCACTCAGAAAACTGGTCAGTTCGCTGCCTCTGAAGAGATGATGGGACAAGGGCAAAGGCCTCTCTGTGGCAAAGGCCTTTATGAGTTCCCTTCCGGCAGGGCCAGATATCTTCCATTGATAGGGACCATCTGCATGGGGAAGCCTGTAAACCTCACCACCGCTCAGAAGGCCATTCCCCTGACCATCTGCGGGAAATATGACAATGCCAGATCTGCCAGGGGTGATATCTATCAGTGTGAGGTAACAATCGGAAGTTGCCTTCACAAAGATCACCATATCTTCGCCTGCAAGATAGAAAGACCTATGGATAGCACTCCATATGAAAACCTGTAAGGAGTTCTTGAAGGTGTCTGTCTTCTGAGCATCGGCCTTAGATGGAGAAACCAAACCCATAGATAAAGAAACAACCCCCCACATCAGTATCAGTATCAGTATCGGTGCAAAGATCCGTCTACTCATCAAAGATCACCACCATCAGGGATTTGTCATCGTCGTTGAGCTCCTGGGCCCTAGAGGATGACAACATGCTCTGCAACTCCGCTTGCAGTGAGGTTGTGTCTTTATTCTCCTGTATGTAGCTGATTAGATCGTTTATGACCTCCTCATTGGGGATGACCTCCCATCTGCCATGGTGAAACCTCATGCTGTACGTTATGTTCATCAAGCCGTCGCTGAAGATCAGCAAGGCCCTGGGATTGCGGACAACCTCTCCCACCCTGAAGAACCTTTCCCATGCCTCCATGGTGATAAAGGCTGTCTCGTTTATGAACTCCCCCTTTGCCGGGGCGAAAGGGAGCACAATGCTTCCGTCCCTATTCACCACCAGCATAAGGCTGTCTCCCACCCCACCGCACACCAGAGTTCCCTTTTGGTAGATTCCTCCCACAAGGGTAGTGTCAAAGTCCCTTAACTGGCAGCCTTTCCTCTTGACAATAATCCCCATTATTAGTCGGGTCTTCTGAAATGCACTCCTTAGGCGCTTCTCATTGGATCCTTCATCAAAACCGGGAAGAAAAGACTTCCTAAGACAACCCACAAGGACCTTTGTGGCCCAGGAGGCACCTGCAAGTGCCTCCTGGGCGGACCCTGCTCCATCGGCCAACGCAAAGATGAGACTTCCTTCAAAGAGCTTGTAGTAAAAGTAGTCCTGGCACGGGATATCCCTTTGGATATGGGTTCTCCCCACTGCCTTACCGGCAACAACCTTCATTTGGACTACACCTCCACTCTCACCCCTCCCGGAGGACTATACAATTCCAAGCTATCCCCTGGGTTGGAGTTCATAACCATTGATATGCTGCCTGACAGCCATTGGAAGAGTTCCTTGAAAGGAAAGCCGCTCAGCTTATATACCCGGTCATTGTTGAATAATCTGGAGAGTGTACCCATCTCGGCGCCCTCCACCCC
>JALTHV010000044.1 GCA_027004315.1 Deltaproteobacteria bacterium | reverse complement strand
CAGGAAGCTTTGAAGAGATGCAGACAGATCCAGGGATCCAGGCCTATCTGGCCATAGGAGACGAGGCGCTGAGACTGCGATCCAGATGTGATGGCCTTTTCCTTTCAGACCTTGCCAAGATATGGTTAGACTATACTGGTCTGCCTTTTGTGTTTGCCGTATGGGCAATCAAAAAAGAGTGTTGGTCCACCAATCCTGCCAGGATAGGTCTACTCTATAGGCGCCTGTGTGAATGCCATCAGAGAGGGCAAAGGGAACTTGAACGTATAAGCCAAATAGTGGCCTCCAGGATACCGATGTCTCCCTCGGCCTGTCTGCAATACCTCAAGGGTATAGAGCTCGACCTCTCAATGGAAAAACAGCAGGGGCTGCTTCACTTCTTCAGGCTGCTATATGGACGGGGTAACTTCCCGGAAATTTTGGATCTAAAGACGTTACCCATGAATGGATTCCACTGAGAATTGATACCAACAGGAAGAAAAAAAAGGCGCTTTGTCCAGGACAAGTTTGTCTCTGTCAGCAAAAAATATGACCTCTTAAATGGTCTGCTCAGTTGCTACATAGACCACTACTGGAGATGGAGAACCGCCCGGGAGCTCGATGAATTCAAAGAAGGTCCTATCTTGGACATCTGTGCGGGGACCCTGCCCCTATCTCTTGAGATAGTGAGGCAGGCAGCACGGCCAGTAGCGGCAGTGGATTTCTGTTATGAGATGCTCCATTATGGAACCTCCAGAATAAAGGGGAAAGAGGCAGAATACATATCTCCTATATGTGGCGATGGAGAGAACCTGCCCCTCTCTGACCAGAGATTTCATGGGATAACCGTGGCCTTTGGAGTCAGGAACCTCAGCCGAGTAGAACAGGGCCTCAGAGAGATGCTGAGGGTGCTGTTACCAGGGGGAAAACTCCTAATCCTGGAGTTCTCCAGGCCTAAAAATCCCCTTATTTCTCCAATATACAGGCTCTATTTACACAAATTCCTCCCCTTCATGGCAGGTATCATCTCCGGTGACAGAGAGGCCTACCACTACCTTGCAGAGTCCATCCAGGGCTTTTACGAACCAGAGGTCCTGGCCGAGATGATGAGGGATTTAGGATTTCGAGAGGTAAAATACAGGCCCATGACCATGGGTATTGTTACCCTCTATACAGGACGTAAGTAGACGCCCTCCTCACGGAAAGCGATACTCCTCTAGACCAGATCCTGTATAATCATCTGTTCTAAGGAAGTTGAGATATAGAGATATGCTGCGGCGAATATTTGCCCTTATGATAAAGGAATTCCTGGCCCTGCTTACAGACAAAAAAAGCAGATTTGTCGTTATTGGTCCACCCATCATCCAACTCATTGTATTTGGTTATGCCGCCACCTTTGACCTGGATCATGTCCCCTATGCCATATACAATGAAGATGCTGGTTTTGTCTCAAGAGAGCTGTTGGCAAAGGTTCAAGGCTCTCCCAGCTTTCACCTAGTGACCAGGATCCAAAGCAACAGCGAAATAGCACCACTTATCGATGCCAAAAAGGTACTCATGGTGCTACACGTCGGTCCCAAATTTTCAGAAAATCTGCTCCGCAACAGGCCGGCAGACATCCAGATCATAGTGGATGGCCGCAACTCAAACACGGCAATGCTGGTACTGAACTATATGAGGAGCATAATCACTGACTTTAACATGAACTGGAGTGCTGCCCACGGCCACTTTACCCCACCTGCCAGATTAGTTATCAGGTCATGGTTCAATCCCAACCTGGACTCTCACTGGTTTATTATCCCTGGGATTGTTGCCCTCCTGACCCTGGTAGTGACCATAGTGGTAACGGCCCTCTCAGTAGCAAGAGAGCGCGAAGCAGGGACCTTTGATCAGCTCCTTGTGACCCCCATGACCCCACTCGAAATACTTATAGGGAAGGCCCTGCCAGGATTTATTATCGGCACCGTGGAGGCGACATTGATTATACTGGTGGTGGTATTCTGGTTTCATGTGCCCCTGAGAGGAAGTATAGCCGCCCTCTATCTGGGGCTTTTCATGTTCCTGCTTTCTGCCATAGGCATAGGGCTTATGATATCTTCACTCGCGGTCACTCAGCAGCAGGGTCTTCTCGGGGCATTTCTGTTTGTGGTCCCGGCCATTATCCTTTCTGGCTTTGCAACCCCTATAGCCAACATGCCCCCTATAGTCCAGGACCTCACCTATATAAATCCCATGCGTTACTTTCTGATTATAATACGCTCAATCTTCCTGGAAGGGGCATCTTTTAATCTTCTCTGGACACAGTACTGGCCCATGGCAGTAATCGGAATAGCAACGCTCACTATGGCAGGATGGCTGTTCCGGCGAAGAATGTACTGATTATCCCAGATTTATGCAGCAGCCAAGTCTGTCAAGGGTGCAAGGCAAAGGCAGACGTGTCCTATGTAAGTTCGTAGCTTCTCAATAAGTCCATGCATGAGCCACAAAAAGACTCCTGTAAATTAAAGGAACAGAAAAACAGGTCAGACAGGATTAACAGGATCAACAGGAAATATTTGAATATTTCTCCCTTTCCGGATGAAAGGGAGAAAGCACAATCCCGCAATGGCCCGCCTGCCTTGCCTGGCACTGGCGGGCAGGTTGGTATTCCAGCCTTGGTATTTTCACAGTTTCATCCGGGAACTGTGAAAGGAAAAATCCGGTAAATCCTGTATATCCTGTCTAATTGGCAATATGAAAACGAGCTCAGGTCGCACAGTTTTATTGAGAAGTTACTGTCCTATACTTCAACTGCCTGGCAACAAAGCAGATTTTGTAAAACGGGCTGCTGCATAATCCGGGATTATTGCCCTGGCCCCTTACACCCCACGTCGTGTAGATGGGTTGCCTCGAGTTCACGTCTCATGGCCATGTCAAAGAGCACGCGTTCCTTCTTTTTATCCAGGCCCAGATCCTGGCGCTTTTGGTTTATGTGGTCGATCATCTTGCTGGCAATTTCATTGGATGTCTCACCCACGCCCCATCCCCCTCCATAGAGATCGGCCATGCCATTAAAGCAGTAGTCAGTGACTATCTTAGAGCCAGAGGTAGGGAAATTTGGTCCAAAGACCACATAGACCCCACTTGTGACACAATATTGTCCAATAGATACCGCCTTCTCACTCATCCACTGAGGAGAACTCCCTGCTATCGGGAGGTCGCTGATGTCGTTGCCAAGGCCGCCGGTATTTACCATCTCAGCAGCGGCAATAAGGATACGGCTGTTGTCCACACAGGAACCCATATGCAGGACAGGTGGACAACCCACTGCCTCCAGGACCTCTTTCAGGCCGTCACCTGCCATATCCATGGCCTCAGGCACCAACAGACCTGCACGGGCAGCCCCTGTTGCAGCACAGCCAGTAGCCACTACAAGGACATCATTGGCTATGAGTTCCTTTGCAAGCTCTGCATGGACTTCGTCCATTACCCTGTAGTTGTCACAGCCAACTATGGCAGCAACACCACGGATACGGCCATTTATTATATTGTCGTTAAGTGGCCTATAGGATGCACGAAAACGCCCTCCAAGGAGATAGTTGATGGTCTCATGACTGAAGCCTGCCACCAGGTCCATACGAAATTTGGGTATAAAGTGCCTGCCCCGGTCCGGATATCTCTTGATGGCATGTGTTATTATTTCCTTGGCCACGTCCATGGCCCTGTGGTCATCGAATTGTATGTGGGTAGCCCCTGGGATCTTGGCCTTATCAGATGTGGTGATGAGTTCGGTATGGAACTTGTCTGCCACAGGAGATACCCCCTGCATGATACACTGGACATCCACTACCATGGCCTCTACCGCACCGGTAGCCAGGACGACTTCCTGTTGAATAAAGCTTCCGGCTACAGGAATTCCCCTCCTCATGAGGACCTCGGTCCCAGTGCAGCATACGCCTGTAAGGTTTATACCCTTGGCCCCTACCTTCTTGGCGGCCTTGACTATTTCCGGATCGCTGGCCGCCATTGCCAGGGCCTCGGCAAGTACCGGCTCATGACCGTGTACCGTGATGTTTACCTCATCTTCCTTTAGGACACCAATATCTACCCTGCTGCGTATAGGGACAGGAGTGCCAAACATGATATCAGACAGCTCTGTGGCGATCATAGAGGCAGCCCAGCCGTCTGCCAGGGAACAACGGGCGGCCTGGGAGAGCAGACTCTTATGTTCCTGGTCCACGCCGATGTGAGTACGATGCATTATCTCCACTACCTCACGGTCAATACCTCTTGGGATGACTCCCCGCCTGGCCCAAAGTTCCTGCCTGGCCTTTGGGGCCCTCTTTATAAAAGAGGGCATCCCGGTCTGTTGACCGAACTCACTGAGCAGCTTGTTACCTACCTCTATTGCAAGGTCTCTGGGATCCTTTTCAGCAGGATCTATCCCGACCCTCAGGGCCGTCTCTCTCAGCTTGATGGTGTCTTTGATCTCATAGGGGGTCTCGCCGCGGGCCGTGGCGAGAAAGGCAAGGACCACTCCCCTGCCATGATCCATATGTGCAGAGGACCCGCCAGCAACCATACGGCAGAAGGTACGGGCTGCCACTGTTGCTGCAGTAGCGCCACAGACACCCTGCATGTCTTCTACACCCTCTATTATCTGGCAAGGTCCCATGTTGCAGTTGTGACAGCAAGTCCCTCCTTTGCCGAACAGGCAAGGCATTGCACCACGCTTAGCCACCCTGTGGGCCGCGGTACTTACGCCCTCAGAACACTCATTGCGGAGTACTGCACGATTGCTTTCACACTGGATATTAGGGCACTTATCTCTCTTTTTATCAAATCGTTTGCTGGTATCCATAATTATTTTTCCTCAGCCTGCTCGACCTTTTTTAGGTTTCAGGATAGACTTAAGGCCTGTTTTGCGGCCTGGACCGTATTTTTCATAAGCATGGTTATAGTCATCGGGCCAACACCACCAGGCACCGGGGTTATGGCAGAGGCCTTTTCCTTTACGCCATCAAAATCCACATCACCGCACAGAATTGCCTTGCCCTCAGGGGTCTTACCGATTCGATTTACCCCTACGTCTATTACCACCGCCCCCTCCTTGACCATGTCGGCAGTAATTACCTTGGGATGTCCTGCTGCCACTATAAGGATATCGGCCTTCAGGGTGTGAGATGCCATATCCCTGGTTCGAGTATGACATATAGTGACAGTGGCATTTCCACCTTCTCTTTTCTGAAACAACAGGTTTGCAATGGGCTTCCCAACGATATTACTCCTACCTACGACTACCACCTCGGCCCCACTGGTCTCAACTCCTGAACGTATCAGCATCTCCAGGATACCATAGGGTGTACATGGCAGGAAACAGGACTCACCTATTACCATTTTCCCCACATTCACCGGGTGAAAACCATCTACATCTTTTCCAGGGTTGATGGCATAGATGACCTTGCCTTCGTCAATGTGCCTGGGAAGGGGAAGCTGGACCAGTATGCCATGGACCAATGGGTCCTGATTGTATTTCTCTATCAAGGCCAGAAGTTGGTCCTCACTGATACCTTCAGGCTGGCTGTCCTGGATGGAATTAAACCCGAGTTTATGGGCCGTAGCCTGCTTTGCCTTCACATATGAAACAGAGGCAGGGTTCTCTCCCACCAGTATAGTTACAAGGCCTGGGACTACCCCGTGCTTTTCCTTCATCACAGAGACTTCGGCCTTGAGCTCATTCCTTATCTGCTCCGCTATCTGGGTTCCGCTGATGATTTTTGCACTCATTGTCCCTCCTTAAAAGACCTGGTTATTTATAACAAAAATAACACAAAAAGTAATTAGTTACTCCATCTGGCCCACCATAACCGTTCACGTCCCCGGCCAGCAGTAGCCTTTTTCAGGATTTCAGAAGCATCGCTTGATGCACAAGATCAGGACACTCTGCCCATTAATCTGCACTGCAACCATTCAAAAGGCTACCGCTGGCCGGAGGGGAATGTAAACAGGTACGACCCACCAGACCTTTACCCCTGATTCATGCTATTCAAAGGCTAAAAAAGGCCCTTGACCTTTCCGGTATCTGTATCCACGTCGATCCTGCGGTAGGCCGGATCAGAGCCAGTCCCAGGCATGAGGCTTATGGCACCGGCAACAGGGACTACAAATCCGGCACCCTTATAGGTCAAGATGTCCCTCACAAGGAGGTTCCATCCCCTGGGTACGCCCTTGATGTTCGGATCATCTGAGAGGCTGAGATGGGTCTTCACCATACAGGTCCCGAGCTTGGAGATCTCGGGGTCCTTTTCCATAGCCTTTAGCTTTGCAGCGGCCTCAGGGGTGTAGGTAACGCCATCTCCACCATAGACCTCTTTGGTGATCAGCTCTATCCGCTGACCAAGCGGCATGTCAAGATCATATAGAAAGTGGAAGTCATTCTTTTCTTCACAGGCATCAATAACTGCGTCTGCGAATTCCAGGGCACCATCTCCTCCCTTGAGCCAGTGCTCGGATAGAGCTACCCGTGCACCTGCCTCTTCACTCAGCTTGCGTACCACGGCAATCTCATCCTTGGTATCATTGTAGAAGGCATTGATACAGACTACCGGGTTGATGCCCGCCTTTTTTACAGTCTGGATATGATGAATCAAGTTGGCGCACCCCTTCTCTACCCATTCTACATTCTCGCTACTGTATTCTTCTGGCATCGGGCGGCCTGGACGGGGGATGGGTGCTCCACCATGGCACTTCAGTGCCCTTATGGTAGCCACTATTACTGAACAGAGGGGCTTGAGCCTGCTGAAACGACACTTGAGGTTCCAGAATTTTTCAAAGCCTATATCTGCACCAAAGCCACTCTCGGTCACCAGATAGTCAGCGAGCTTTAGTCCCACCCTGTCTGCAATGATTGATGACTGGCCTATGGCTATATTTGCAAATGGCCCTGCATGGATAAAACAGGGTTGTCCTTCAACCGTCTGCATGAGGTTTGGATTGATGGCTTCTACCATCCAGGCGGCCATGGCCCCTGCTACTTCTAGGTCTTCTGTAGTAATAGGCCTACCTGTACGATCATAGGCAAGGACTATGCGGCCTATACGTTCCCTGAGGTCCTTCATGTCATTTGCCACGGCAAGTATTGCCATAATCTCTGAACTAACTGCTATATTGAAGCCGCTCTGCATGGTAAGGCCATCCATCCGGCCCCCGATTCCGATAGTTATGTTCCTCAGTGCCTGGGCACAGAAATCAATTATCCAGCGAAACTCCACGCTCTTTGGATGTATGTTTAGACGTTTCAGCCCCCTCTGGGCCAACTGCTCATCAGTGTAGTTAGATTCATGCTGCATGCGGGCAGTAAGGGCAGTCATTCCCAGGTTATGGGCATTCATGATGGCGTTGATATCACCTGTGAGCCCAAGAGACAGCTTTGAGAGCGGGATAACCTGCGCAAGGCCCCCGCCTGCTGCGCTTCCCTTGATATTGAAAGTGGGTCCTCCTGATGGCTGGCGCATGGTACCTACAACACTTTTGCCTCTCTTGCCAAGTCCTTCCAAAAGACCCACTGCACATGTACTTTTACCCTCGCCAAGAGGGGTGGGCGTAATGGCAGTTACCTCGATGTATTTTCCATCTGGCCTGTCCTTGAGGCGCTTCAAGACTTTGGCATAATCAACCTTTGCTACATAGTGCCCATAGGGAAGAAGTTCTTCTTTCTCAAGGGCCAACTCCTCTCCCAGCTGATACACGGTTTTCATGCCTTCTTCAGCAGCTTCAGAGATCTGCCAGTCTTGCATTGTAGTAGGATCCAGCTTCATCAATAACCCTCCTTATGATTTTTTGTAACTTCTCAATAAGTTGGGGCATCATTTTTGGTAACCGATCATATTCCCCCGGCCAGCGGTAGTTTTTTTCAGAGTTTCAGTGTGGATTAATGGGCAAAGTGCCCTGATCTTGTGCATCAAGCGATGCTCCTGAAACCCTGAAAAAGCTACCGCTGGCCGGAGACGCGAACGGTTACGCCAGGACTTATTGAGAAGTTACAATTTTTTTGGACATGGCCCTAGATATATTATCAAAGTCTGCTGACAACGGGCAGGAAATGAACAAATAGAGCCTTGCAGTCTAATAAATAAATAACTAGGATGAAATTTGTCAAGCCCGACCCCTTTTCATGGCATACACGCATGTAATTGATGCCAGAAGAGGCACCCTTGACCGGTTACGTCTGCCCATCCTGCGAAGGAAGGAATCCAAGACATGGCCACAAAATGTATAATCTGCCTCTACTTATTGAGAAGTTACTAGAAAAAATATGAATTTTGCAGAGGACGCAGGAGTCAAAAATTGCTTCTGGAAATAGACCCACAGAGGCCCCGACCTCGCCAGATAAATCTGGTGGCAGAGGCCCTAAAGAGGGGAGAAATAATCGTATATCCCACGGATACATGCTATGGGATAGGGGCTGACATCTTTAATAAGAAGGCCATTAGACATATCTATCAA
The DNA here is from genome assembly GCA_027004315.1 of Deltaproteobacteria bacterium. Classification (GTDB taxonomy): domain Bacteria; phylum Desulfobacterota; class Dissulfuribacteria; order Dissulfuribacterales; family UBA3076; genus JALTHG01. Next base: position 6,372 of record JALTHV010000044.1, on the reverse strand, counting down.
ATCAAGGGGCTGACCAAAAGCAATCCCTTTAGTTTTGTCTGTGCAGATCTCAGAGATATCAGCAGATACGCCCACGTTACGGACTATGCCTACCGTATCCTGAGGCGTTTTTTGCCAGGGCCCTATACCTTTATCCTGGAAGGATCCCGGGAGGTCCCCAAAATAATGCTCACAAAGCGCCGTACTGTAGGGATCCGCATCCCTGCTCACCCGGTCTGTGAGGCAATAACCAAGGCCCAGGGCAATCCGCTCATAAGTACCTCTGCGACCATAAGAGGTGGACCTATATGGTCCGATCCTAAGGAAATAGCCAAAATATTGGGAAAGAGAGTGGCTATTGTAGTGGATTGTGGAATTATTCCTGCTGAACCTTCAAGCGTGATATCGTTGGTGGATGATGCGCCCTCAGTGCTCAGAAAGGGTAAAGGCGATGTCTCGATCTTTTTGGAAGAGAATTATTGAGAAGTTACATCAGACCTCAGGTCTTTACCCGCCTTAAAGACTATACGGTGACTTGAGGGGCATATTGTGAGTGAGCCTGTCTTGGGATTTACAAATTCGCGTCCCTTTTGCACATGTATTGAAAAACTCCCAAATCCCCTGATCTCTATCCTCCTTCCCTCCTCGAGTGCTGAAGTCATCACATCGAAGATCAAATCTACTACAGCCTCCAGGTCTTTTTTGAAGTGCTGGGGGAATCTTTGCTCCAACCGGACTACCAGATCTCGTTTCAGCATAGATTGTCTGCTATAAGGCTCAGTATCTACCAGGTCTCATAGGAAAGAGACCTATTAATAGGTGCCTTTAGCACTTGCTGGAAGATATTGCCTATGGCATCTGCCTCCCTTCCCTCCAAAATTTCCCTCAGGGCTGAAAGGCGATTCCTTGTGGGATAGACGAGCTCAGGCCTGCCCTTTATCCCTGCCAGTTTTGCAGCCCAGTCTACTGCTACACTAAAATTCCCCAATTTATCCACTAGCTTGGCCTTAAGGGCCTGGTTACCTGTCATAATTCTCCCATCGGCAATGGCCGATACCTGCTTCTCAGGAAGCTTTCGGCTCTTGGCCACTGCCATTATAAACTGCTGGTGGACATCTTCCATTACTCCATGGAGCAGTGCGCGCTCTTCCTTGGTCATATCCCTGGTAATAGACCCCATATCCTTAAAAGATCCACATTTAACCACAGTAGTCTTGATCCCAAGTTTTTTCATGAGGCCTTTTATATTAGGAATCTTGGCTATGACACCTATACTTCCGGTCACTGTACCTGGATCAGCCACGATATACCTGGCACCTATAGCTGTATAATAGCCACCCGATGCCGCCACTGTGCCAAGAGAAGCCACTACAGGCTTCTTTTTGTCCAACATGCGTATTTCTTCATATAATTCCTGGGATGCCCCTACTGCCCCACCAGGGCTGTTTATGCGGACTACTACTGCCTTGATCTCCTTATTGTATCGGAAATCCCGCAATACCTTGAGTGTAGCTTCGGGGTCAGCAATAACTCCCTTGATCTCTACTACTCCCACTTTATCCCCGTGATAGACCGAGGGACCAAAGACTATGCCTCTTGCCATCCAGACCATCATGAGGGAGAAGGCCGTTATGCCGAGGAGAGCAAGCCCTCCAATGGTAGCCAGGGCTACTAATATTGGATGGGCATGCTCTTTGGGACTATATGATTTAGCCATGATTTACCTATTTCTTGGCCTTACTATCCTTAGAATGGGCACGGCTCTGCTGTACCAATTCCTCCTGTAACAGGTTCCCCAGGGTCGTACCAGCCCTATTATCGGTTGCATACTCATCAAAATTTGAGCGCTCCTCGTCCTGAGATATCCTCTTTATAGAGAGCCCTATTCGCCTTTCCAGGGGGCCTACGTGGATGACCTTGGCACTGACTTCCTCTCCTACATGAAACATCCCAACCGGTGTCTTGATTTTAGCGGCTCCTAACTCAGAGATATGGATTAGACCCTCTACCCCCTCCTCAATCTCGACAAATACCCCAAAATCCGTAACATTCGTCACCTTTCCAGTAATCTTGGCACCTACTGGATATCTTTCAAGGACCGATTTCCATGGATCAGGATAGAGCTGTTTAATGCCTAGAGAAAAACGCTCCTTTTCCCGGTCAATATTGAGCACTACGGCCTGGATAATTTCGCCCTTCTTATAGAGTTCACCAGGATGTTTGATCCTCTTGCTCCAGGAAAGGTCTGAGATATGTACCAGACCATCAATTCCTTCCTCTATACCTATAAACAGACCAAAGTCAGTGACGTTTTTCACTGCCCCCTCTATTACGGTGCCGATGGGATAACGCTCCTGAACCAGGTCCCAAGGATTGGGTTCTATCTGCTTGAGCCCCAGAGATATTCTCTTGGCCTTAGAGTCTACCTTGAGCACCATGGCCTCGACAATATCTCCCACACTAATCATCTGAGAGGGATGACGTATGCGCTTGGTCCACGACATTTCAGATACATGAACCAGACCCTCTACACCATCCTCGAGTTCAATAAATGCACCGTAATCTGTCAGGCTGACTACCTTACCCTTTACTCTTTCTCCTACCGGATATTTCTCTTCTACTCGTAGCCAAGGATCTTCTGTAAGCTGTTTTATCCCTAAAGAGACCTTTTCAGTCTCACGGTCATAGGTAAGGACCTTAACCTTAATCCTATCACCTACTTTGAAGAGCTTAGAGGGATGCTCTATATGCCCCCATGACATATCAGTTATATGGAGGAGCCCATCGATTCCTCCAAGATCTACGAATACGCCATAGTCTGTAATATTTTTGACATCTCCCTCCCTGATCTGATTTTCCTCAAGAGAGGCCAGAGTCTCTTCCCTCTTTTTGGCCCTCTCATTCTCTAAAAGGACCCTACGAGAGACCACTATATTTTCCCGACGGCGATTACACTTCAGGATAGAACATTCTATGACCTGATTCACCATACTCTCCGGATCAGGAATCGGCCTGAGATCGATTTGAGAAAAGGGCAAAAATGCCGTTACTTCACCCTTCCGATCACCAATTCGTACGGACAGACCACCCTTTACCCTGGAGACTACGGTCCCCTTGACAGGAATTCCTGCTTCAAAGGCCTTTATGATCTCTTCCCAGACATGTTGGCGCAGGGCCTTGGAGTGGGAAAGCCTCAGCATCCCTCCCTCAGGGTCCCAACGCTCAAGCAGTACTTCTACGACGTCTCCAGGAGAGACAGTTACTTCTCCTCCTTCACCACGAAATTCCTGGATCGGAATCAGGCCCTCTGATTTGTATCCGACATCGATCATTACAAATTCTTTATCAAGGCTCACAACAGTACCTTCGAGGACTTCTCCTTCCTGGAAGGTACGAAGACTCTGCTCAAATAGATCTTCAAACTGGCCCATGTCACCAGATTTCTTGGGTGACTCGTCTTTTGCCGCAGTCTCTGAATTTACCTGCGAAGGTGCAACCTCCTGATCAGAGGTAGCAGTTAGAGTTTGTTCCTGAGTTGCCTCAGCCGCCACTTTTTCCATTACCAAATAACCCCCTAAAAAAACGAAATATCATTTTATAATAGCTCAATCTCTAAAGTTCAACAACTAGACCTGTAAAGAAATTTACTTAGGCTATAGACTCTATCCATACTGTCTTTGCAAGACCCAAAATTTTAACTTGTAAAGTCATGGAGTTAGATCTATATTTTGTGGGTTCTCAATGAGTGGAGGCATCATTTTTGGTAACCGATCATATTCCCCCCGGCCAGCGGTAGCTTTTTTCAGGGTTTCAGGAGCATCGCTTGATGCACAAGATCAGGGCACTCTGCCCATTAATCCGCACTGAAACCCTGAAAAAAGCTACCGCTGGCCGGGGACGTGAAGGGTTACAACACGAGGGGGTGTGAACAGTTACCTTGGTAACCGGTTATGTCTGCCCATCCTGCGAAAGCGAAATGACGTTTGGGTATGACCGCATGCTATGAAGGGTGCCTATACTTTTATATTATCTATTTCATGAGATGGAAGACAATAAGAAGACAATAATATGATCTCAGGGTCAAAGGAAAGGCAGCAGGAACCTCCTCTGGCCATATGCCTTGTAAGTGGAGGTCTTGATAGCTGCGTTACCGCAGCCATTGCTATGCAGAACTGCCGCCCGGCCTTTCTCCATGTAAACTACGGGCAACGCACCGAAGAGCGGGAATTAAAGGCCTTTGAGGCCATAGCTGATTACTATGGAGTCAGAGAACGCCTAGTGGCCGACATTTCCTATCTCAAGGCCATAGGAGGTTCTGCCCTTACAGACCACGATATACCGGTACCTGAAGGATCTCTTGGGAAACCTGGAATCCCAATAACCTATGTCCCCTTCAGAAATAGCCATATACTGGCCATAGCAACCTCGTGGGGGGAGGTAATCGGGGCCAGATACATATATATAGGGGCCACAGAGTTAGATAACTCTGGCTACCCGGACTGCAGAAAGTCTTATTTCGCTGCCTATAACCGCCTCATCAAAGAAGGGACACGGCCTGAGACAAAAATCGAGATTGTAACTCCCTTAATTGACAGTGATAAAGAGATGGTGGTCAGGAGAGGCGTTGCATTGAAGGTCCCCTTTCACCTCACCTGGTCATGCTATCAAAATCAAGATATAGCTTGTGGAAAATGCGAGTCCTGCCTCCTGCGAATCAAGGGCTTTGCCGCAGCAGGGGTAACAGATCCCATACCCTATGAAGGACAGCAATGAGAGAAATTTTTTCCTGTAAGCGTTGCGGACACTGCTGCCATGGAGAAAGCACGGTCTCCATATCCAGGCCAGAGCAAAAGACCATCGCCTCCTTCTTGGGTCTTGAATCTTCAGACTTCCTCCAGAAATTTTGCATCAAAAAAGGTAATAGGGTGGAGATGAAGGTAGTTGATGGACACTGCATCTTTTATGGTGAAGATGGGCTCTGCAAGATCCACAAGGTCAAACCATTTCAGTGCAGGAGGTGGCCTCTTCACCCAAGTATACTTGGAGACCCGATGGCCTGGGAGGCCATAAAGGCAGATTGCCCTGGATTTGATCCCAAGGCAACCTATGAGGAAGTCTGCGAACTTGTAAAGAGGGCAAATAACAGTTTTGAGTTAAAAGAAGATGGTAGATAATGGACATTAACAGACTCAAACAGCAGGTATTTGTGTGTTGTCCCTTTGATCTCTTACTCAGTAAATATCTTCCCAGGTTCCTGGAAGAACACATGAATCCCGAGATAGGGCTAAATGCCGGGGTGCTGGATCGATTTCAGTGGTCCAGTTTCAAAGAGGTGGCAGGAGATCTAAAAAAGGAGGGCCTCAGTTGTACTATCCACGCCCCCTATACAGACCTCTCTATGGGGGCGATAGACAAAAAAATCCGCACTATCTCTGTGGAGAGGATAAAAGAGTCCCTTGAGCTTGCAGCACTATTCGGGGCAAGATCTGTAGTCTGCCATACAGGATTTGATCGAAAACACTATTATGCCCTGAGAGATCGCTGGGTAAAAAATGCCTCGGAGTCTCTGGCTGTCCTTTCAGATTATGCATCTCTGTTTAATGTTCCCATAATGATCGAGAATGTATTTGAGCTGGATCCAGGGATACACACGGATATCTTTGATGCAATCAGCTCCCCATTCCTCGGGTTTTGCCTGGACATTGGCCATCAAATGGTATTCTCAAAGACCGGAATAGGCGGCTGGTTGAAAGATCTGGGGGACCGATTGGGCCAGCTCCATCTCCATGACAATAATGGAGTACACGATGACCACCTTGCTATCGGAGAAGGGATTATCGACTTCGAGGGTCTCTTCTCATGGCTTTACGAGCAGGGGAAGAGCCCTATCCTGACCCTTGAACCACATAAAGAAGAGGACGTAATACCTACCTTAAAGGGACTTGCCAGGTTACTTGATACCTACCCTATAATCTCTGTAGGTTAGGGGATAGGCAGCCTCTTGCGGCAGTCTTAGTATCAGGTTATATATCCTTTCGTTTTTGGCTAGAGGACAATTTATGTATCCAGGCTGGGAATAGATGATGCCCTCGCAAGAGATTTTTTCTCAGGCAAAGGCGCAAAGCCCGTAAAGGCAGTCTACTGTTATTAAAAAGAAAACTTTGCGTCTTGGCGACTTTGCGTGATATTTTTGATTTTTCAACTATTATGTTGGGAAAACGAGTAATAAGTATGTATTTACAGGAAACCGGAGAAAAATTACAAAAAGGATTCTGAAGATGTCAAAAGTATGTGATATATGTGGAAAGCGTCCAAGCACTGGCTGCAACGTAAGCCATGCAAATAATCACACCAAAAGACGGTGGTTACCTAATCTGCAGAGGGTCAAAGTGG
>JALTHV010000043.1:1287-5179 GCA_027004315.1 Deltaproteobacteria bacterium | reverse complement strand
TAATGGGCAGAGTGCTCTGATCTTGTGCATCAAGCGATGCTCCTGAAACCCTGAAAAAAGCTACCGCTGGCCGGAGGGAATATGATCGGTTACCAAAAATGATGCCCCAACTTATTGAGAAGTTACAAGGTTCTTAGGTCAGATTGTACCTTTTAGGAGATATTATGGAGATATTGAGAGATAAAAAGGAGCAGAATCACCTAAAATCTATATGGATGCTGAGCCGCGAATACAGGGGGATAGCCGAGGCAGGAGGACTCAAGGACGTATGCCGGGGACTGGCAGAATCTCTGGTGCAGGCAGGTTATAAGGTATCAGTTGTCCTCCCCTGTTACGGTTTTATAAGACCGGGAGAGACAGGGTTTGAGGACCTGGGACCCCGGTTTGAGGTAGACATGGACTATGCCTATAGAGAACGTAGGGAACGAGTGGGTTTTTGGTACCAGGAGGTGGAAGGCGTTGACTTGGTACTTGTCGAGGCAGAGCGTTTCAGGGAAAAGTTGGGGATATACACATATACCAGGGAGGAAGAGAGCCAGGACCCTGGTCACAAGAAGGGTGAGGGCCACTATGACTATTTTGCCATGAATATCCTGCTTCAGAAGGCTGCGCTGGATCTCGCGATTTATACAGGTGTCCGTCCAGATGTATTCCACTGTCATGATGCCCATACATGTATAGTACCGGCCATGATTAGGGAAATAGATGGCCTCAGGCAATATTTCAGGGATGTCGGCGTCCTGATTACTATCCATAATGCGGGTATAGGCTATCACCAAGATGTAGCAGATCTGTCCTTTGCCAAGGCAATAACCGGCCTTCCTCAGAGGATAATCTACAGCAGCCTCCTCAGCAGTTCTTTTGATCCGTTTCTGGCCGGTGCTATCTATGCACCTGTAAATACAGTGAGTGAAAACTATGCAAAAGAACTTCAGAATACAGAACTTGATGCCTCTACAGGTTGGCTGGGCCATGCCCTCAAAGATCGAGGCATACATATTGAGGGAATTACTAACGGCATAGATCCTGATAAGTTCAATCCGATGCACCCAGAGAGATTAGGACTTCCTGCGGCATTTGATCCTGCCAGTGGCGCGTTTTCCGGGAAGGCAATCTGTAGGAAGGAACTTGTTATCAGGCTGATGTCTATTGAGAATGAAGAGATGCAGGCATATGGCTCTATTGAGTACATACCTGATCAGCCGCTGGTCACCGTAGTAAGCCGCCTCACTGAGCAAAAAGGCCTGGATGTACTGGCCCAGGCATTAGAAGGGCTGTTGGCAGAAGACAGAGACATGCAGGTCATAATCCTTGGTAGTGGCAAAAAAGAGATAGAGGACTGTCTTGCCGGCCTGGCAGGGCATCCAGATCACAGAGGGCATTTCATGGTACTCATAGGATACAACCCAGGGCTTGCAGACCTCATATATGCCTCAGGAGATTTCTTTGTAATCCCATCGCTATACGAGCCCTGTGGAATTACTGACTTTATAGCCCAACTCATGGGCAATCTGCCCATTGTCCGTGCCACTGGAGGCCTTGTTAAGGTAAAGGATGGGTTTAACGGTTTTTCTTATAGAGATCATACGCCTGCTGCCCTTGCTGAGGCAGTAAGAAGGGCCTTGAAGACCTATAGAGATTTACCCGATGTCATAAGAAGGATGCAGGCAGATGCGGTAAGGCACATCAGGGAAAACTATACCTGGGACAAGGTCAGAGAGAGATACGTAAAATTCTATAAAAAAGCCATAGACATGTGTATCACCTTGTAAGTTCACAATAAGTCATGGTAATCGCAGTTCCCGGAACTGCCGATTAATCCGCACTGAGACCCTGAAAAAAGCTACTGCTGGCCGGAGACGCGAACGGTTACGCCCCAACTTATTGAGAAGTTACTATGGGACATTGCAAAAATACAGAATCACAGTAAGTTGCTGTCAATATCGTAACCTAACATCAATCAACTGAGAGGAGTTTATTTTATATGGCTTTAGATGAAATAAAAATTAGTAGAGCTATCTTAAATCGTTTTATGACCAAGATCTCTGACTATCTTGATCTGGATGTTGCTATTGTCGGTGCTGGTCCATCAGGCCTTATGGCAGCCCTGCGTCTTGCTCAGAAGGGACATAAGGTAGCTATCTTTGAAAAAGAGATCAGTATTGGTGGTGGAATGTGGGGCGGAGGCATGATGTTTAATGAGATAGTGGTTCAAGAACAAGGGGCTGCTATTCTGAGGGATCTCGGTGTTGCTATAGAGGATGCACAAGACGGATATTACACGGCCGATTCCGTGGAATGTACTACGACACTGGCCAGTCTTGCCTGTAAGGCAGGTACAAAGATCTTCAATCTCATAGCAGTGGAGGATGTATTAGTCCGGGATAACAGGGTGACGGGCCTGGTGATCAATTGGGCCCCTGTAGATATGCTTGGTCTGCATGTAGATCCCCTGGCCGTCAGGGCCAAATATATCGTAGAGAGTACAGGGCATGCCACAGAGGTACTCAAGGTAGTACAGCGCAAGGCAGGCACAAAACTCTCTACCAATACGGGCAAAGTGATAGGAGAACGGTCCATGTGGGCAGATGTTGGGGAGAATACTACGCTAGAGAATACCAAGGAGGCCTTACCTGGCATCTTTGTTGCCGGTATGGCAGCTAATGCTACATTTGGGTCTTTCCGCATGGGGCCCATATTTGGGGGAATGTTATTGTCGGGTGAACGGGTAGCCGATCTGATAGATAAGAGGCTTAATTCTTAAGGGAAAAGGGTCAGAAAGAATCTCACTCGTTTATGCCAAAGTATCCGTCAAGGGCCGCTACCCTGGGCCATAGAAGGAAGTCTTATATAAAGAGGGCCAAGACATCTACCGAGTTGGCCAACTCTTTGCCTGTTGAGCAGCCTTTTCTCTTTGAAGACTCGGGTTGTCAGCCCGAGGTGATTCCCCGCTCTGAGCACTGCATAAGCCGAAAAAATATCGATAGAGAGGCCTTGAAGGTCCTCTATCGTCTGAAAGACAATGGCTATACAGCCTATCTGGTGGGTGGGGGTGTAAGGGACCTGCTCCTGGGCAGATGTCCGAAGGACTTTGATGTCGGGACAAATGCCAGACCGGAAGAAGTAAGGAAACTCTTTCATTATAGCCGGATTATTGGCAGGCGTTTCAGACTGGTTCATGTCTATTTCCGGGGTGCCAAGATAATAGAAGTCTCGACCTTCAGGCACCAGAGTGCGTGCAATGAGCAAGAGGCACTAGGGCAGGATATAGAGGATGCCCATATCTTTGGTCTTCCTCACGAGGATGCCTTCCGCAGAGATCTCACTGTCAATGGACTTTTTTATAACATCGCAGATTTTAGTATAATTGACTATGTAGGAGGCATGATAGACCTGAGGCAGGGGATTATCAGGGCCATAGGCAACGACCCAGGGCAGAGATTTCTGAGAGACCCGGTGAGGATGATGCGGGCAGTAAGACATGCGGCCAGGATGGGTTTCCAGATAGAGCCCAATACCTGGGAGGCCATACTCAGGCATAGTGACAAGATCCGTCTCTGTGCCATTCCCAGGGTAAGAGACGAATGGCTCAAAGATATACGATCTGGCTACAGCAGGCCATGGGCCGAGCTTATGCTTGAAAGCGGATTATTTACTTCTGTCTTTCCTAGATGTGCCACAATTTTTGAAGGTGGTAAAGGGGATCTGGTTCGAAAGCTGCTTTTCGGTCTCTTGGCCCGCCTTGATGGCATGATAAGGGATAACATCAAGGTCAGTGACGCCTTTATACTGGCCCTCTTGCTATATCCATGGTTCTATGTAATGCCGGAGTGGCAGGGATTAAAGAGCAGGCGTCTGAGGTGGCCTACCCAAAAAGTAAGATCTATGGTAA
>JALTHV010000043.1:0-1187 GCA_027004315.1 Deltaproteobacteria bacterium | reverse complement strand
GGGCCTATTGTACATCCACATGTCCTTACGGCTCTGACTACCTCCTCCATACGGATACAACGAAGTCACGTATCCTGTTTTATCCTGGAGACAGATCTCAATCCCAGACTGATTCAGCAATATCGCGGTCTATTAGATGCCCTCTTGGCCAAGCAGGCCACTCTATCTCCGCAAAAGAATCCTGGTCACCAAGGACCAGAGCGGCCCAAACCTACAGGTGGATCAAGGGTTATTAACCTGCGTGATCACAAAGAAAAAGACTAGTCGATGCTTCCATATCCAAGGATTGATCCGGTTATAGTCCATATTGGTCCCATATCCTTCCATTGGTATGGGCTTATGTATCTATTGGGTTTTGGGGCTAGCTATCTATTAGTACGGAAGCAACTCTTTGAAGACTCCCAGGACCTCCCTCCCGACTCTCGGCAAGAGGCCGTTGCATTCCAACTAAATCAACTAGATGAACTACTATTCTATCTGGTGCTGGGAGTAGTCCTTGGGGGCAGATTAGGTTACGTGATTTTTTATAATCTTCCTTACTACCTTGGGAATCCCAAAGAGATCCTTGCTGTCTGGCATGGAGGTATGTCCTTTCATGGTGGGGCAATAGGGGCTATTTTTGCCGGATGGCTATACTGCAGGATCCATGCCCTGGACTTCTGGAAGTGGTCAGACCGCTTTGTGGTCACAGTGCCGATAGGCCTTGGCCTGGGACGCATAGGAAATTTTATTAATGGAGAGCTCTTTGGTCGGCCCACAGATGTACCATGGGCCATGATTTTCCCAGAGGGGGGGCCTATCCCCAGGCATCCATCCCAGCTTTACGAGGCCTTGCTTGAGGGAGTCTTGCTTTTTATCATCCTGTGGCCCCTTCGTCGCAGGCCTTGGCCTGAAGGAAGAAAGTCGGCCCTTTTCCTGATGCTCTATGCCATATTCCGTATAGCAGTTGAATTCTTTCGGGAACCAGATCCACAGTTGGGGTATATCCTCTGGGGATGGGTAACCATGGGACAGATATTGAGCCTAGTGTTTTTTATATTTGGCCTATTTCTTTGGTGGGTCCTGGGGAAGGGGCATGTAGTCTGATGGTAACCGTTCACGTCTTCGGCCAGCGGTAAAGACTTGAAGGGCTTCAGTGCGGATTAATAGGCAGAGTGCCCTGATCTTGTGCATCAAGCTGCTCCTGA
>JALTHV010000042.1 GCA_027004315.1 Deltaproteobacteria bacterium | reverse complement strand
ATTGGCGCTGGGATTCCTGGAAAGTGCAAGGTAGATATGTATGGCAGGGTCTACTGAGATACCCAGGAGGACAATGCCAAATCCAAGGGCGATGCCGCTTATCCTATTGTAAAGGAGAGTCAGTATGGCTATTGCCATGGGTGCCGCCATGAAGGGAACGGCCACTACCAATAGTACACGGGGGTCCCGAAAGATCAGGAAAAAGAATATAAACAGGATCAGGGTAGCCAAAGGCAGAAGCCTGCGCAGGTCCGTCTGGACTGCATGGGCATTTGCCAGGGTATGCGGAAGAGTACCGATGACCCGTGCCCTCACACCATGAACGAGCCCTTTTTTAAGTGCCCTTTGTACCTCTTTCTCTACCTGTTCTGCTGCCTTGGAATTCGTGATGGGAAGAGCACTCTCAGCCCAAATGAGACAACTCCCGCCGTCCTTGCTGAAGAGAAAGCCGTCTCGTATCTGGGCGGCAAATTTGCCACAGAGACCAGAAAGGCGCTTTATAAGGAGGCGTGACAGACCAAGCGGGTCACGGCGTATCTGTTCCTTGATAACTAGCCCAGCAGGGCTGTTTAACAGGGCAAAATCTTGTCTAAGGGCCTGATTAATCCCTGTAGGGGTGAGCTGTGCATGTATCTGCTGCAGGTCTTTCTTGGTCAAAAGGGCCGGAAGATGGGACCATAGTTGATCGAAAAGTCTCCATTCATGGCCTGAAGGCAGCTTATATACTGTCTTTGTGAATAGGGGATCTCCTGCAAGGGCCGATCCGACCTGTATGGCAGAGGTCTTGAGCATCTGTTCAGCCCTGTCTCTTGAAATTCCTGTCTGAGACGTATCTATTTCCAGGCTGATAATTACACGATTTGCCAGTCCAATACGTTTCAACAACTGGATATCCCTACTGACTTCTGTATCAGGCAATAGATCCAGTGCATCCTCTCCAAGATATATCCCCCTGTCCACAAACAGTGCCAGTGCAAGCAAAAAGAGTGCAACACCCCACTTCAACCAGGTAGATCTTGTCTTCACGGGCCGCTGCATTCAGCAAAGAGAGACTGCTTTATAGGCCGGTTAATGATATAGTCACTAAAAGAAATTACTGTAAAATCCCCGCCTGGCTCCTGTATTTTTACAGTGCTTGGCTGTAACGAATCAGGATAAAAGGTAATCCTTATGCTGGAGATTACCCTGGCTATATTGGGATTGATTGCCTTGAGTAATATGCATGGACCTTGTCCACGGGATATTATGCGATAGGTCTTTTGTAGACTGGCATATGACCCGTTTACCCAATTCCAGATCTCTTTAGAGACCATGTGCATTAGAGGATTTGTATTCAGATCAAGGCATTGGGGCCTGGTATTGCCACTGCATCTTAATGCCTTTGAGCCGTTGAGAATAAACACAGATCTGATGGGACTCGTGAATTCCCAGCGCAGTTTGTCTGGTTTTTCTAAGGCCATATAACCTTGAAAGACAACCGGTTGGCTAAATATGGCCAGATGACGTTCCTGTTTCAAGGTACACGTTAAGGTCCTAACCGTAGCGGCCTTTGCCTCTACATCATGTATAAGTGATGAAACCTTGCCGTTGTCTTTTGCAGAAACAGGAGAGGTAGTGAAAAAAAAGAACAAGAGCAT
>JALTHV010000041.1 GCA_027004315.1 Deltaproteobacteria bacterium | reverse complement strand
ATGCCTCGATTACTCGATATGGTTTATCTATTATCTATTTATCGCTCGGAATATGAAAAAGCTCTATATTCCCACTGCGGACGACCTGAAGACCGGCATCATGAGACAGGCAATGTTCTATGGCCTCAATTACTTCCGTGGTCTCCCAAATCCGCACCACAGCACGCCTGATAACAAGTTCAACCCGATGCAGAAAATAGCGTACCTGATGATCATGACGACCCTCGTCCCAATTATTCTTGCATCCGGTCTGTTGCTTATCTTTATTACGCCGGGCTGGCTGGCGGCATTGGGCGGAGTAAAAATAGTTATTGGGATACACTTCCTGGTGGCTTCATTCTTTGCAGCCTTTGTCATTGTCCATTTCTACCTGGCCACGCTGGGTCATACCTTCTGGGCCCATTTCATAACGATGATAACCGGCTGGGAGGAAGAGGTGGAAGGGCACTAGTATTTCCCTGATGTCCTTTTATCTATTTAATCGTTAAAGATTATGGGTTGTCCTGGACTCTCCCTGAGAGGACCAGGCAACCCTTGTCTGGGCTAATCATACATATTCCCCTTCACGGCACTCCCAGTGGTTATATCCCTTCAATGATCCATTCTTACCCCGCAAATTCAACCTATTGTATCATTTATAATCCTGCTGAAAATACCCTTTCCAAAAGAGGGGGATTATGTAAAAATACAAATCAAAGATCATGGTATTGGCATATCTAAAGAAGACCTGTCAAGGATATTTGATCCCTATTTTACGACCAAAGAGTTGGGGAGCGGCCTTGGATCAGAAAACTCAGACAGATAGACCCTGGGGTCAAGGCCATTGTCTCGAGTGGCTATTCTACTGACCCTGTTATGTCAGATTTCAGAAGATATGGCTTTTGTGGTGTGGTTGCCAGGCCATTTAAGCCAAAAGAGCTATATGAGGTATTGAGAGAGGTGGTGAGCAACTGAAAAGGGCATTCTGCAAGATGTCCTTTTTGAGGAGGTACTTAAGTAGCTTTTTAGTAATTTCTCAATAAGTTGGGGCATCATTTTTGGTAACCGATCATATTCCCCCCGGCCAGCGGTAAGTTTTTTCAGGGTTTCAGGAGCATCGCTTGATGCACAAGATCAGGGCACTGCCCATTAATCCGCACTGAAACCCTGAAAAAACTTACCGCTGGCCGGAGACGCGAACGGTTATGCCAGGACTTATTGAGAAGTTACCAGGTATCTTGGATAGGAGTACGGGATGCATATTATCGTCTTTGGAGACATTCATATGGATTATAGAGGTATTGATAGCATTCCAGGGATCTCGCAGGCCGATTTTCTGATAGTTACAGGAGATTTTACCAATTTTGGAGGGAAAAAAGAGGCCTCGATAGTGCTGGATGTCATCCGGCGTCTAAACCCCAGGATATATGCAGTCCCGGGTAACCTGGATAAACCCTCAGTCGGGACCTATCTGGATGAACTCGGCATAAATATCCATGGTAAGGGGATTGTCCTGGGAGACCTGGGGATCTTTGGAGTAGGGGGCTCTAATCCTACTCCCTTCAATACCCCGACTGAATTTTCAGAGGAAGAGCTGGGGGATATTGTCCGAAATGCCTACCGACAGGTAGCCAATGCCCCAATCAAGGTCCTGATATCCCAT
>JALTHV010000040.1 GCA_027004315.1 Deltaproteobacteria bacterium | reverse complement strand
TCTTAGACCAGACGATGTGGTCCTATGGACCCTCCCCTGTGCCTATCACCTGGCTGTGTCTATCCTCCTGTATCTGAACTATGGTGTAACTGTCCTCCTTGCAAGGGACCACGGTCCTGATACCCTGCTTGATCTTGCCTCTGAGTGGCCTGTGACAACACTTTATGGTACACCATGGCAGTATAGGCTCTTGGCCGCAGATACTTCAGGCCGTAACTTCTCTGGACTGCGCTGGGCCATCTCCACAGGGATTTTTCTTCCAACATCTGTTGCCCTGGCATTTAAGAAGCGCTTCAGCCATCAGATTCGCCAGGCATATGGTATAATAGAAGCCGGAATTGTTGCCATCAACGCCTCAGATCCTCCGGCGCCAGATGACTCTGTTGGTCAGATAGTCCCTGGTTATGAAGTGACCATACTGGATGAATCAGGTAGGCCAGTACCTGATGGAGAGGTCGGTGAGGTTCTGATAGAGGGACCGGGCCTGTTTGAGGGATATATGTCTCCCTGGAGACCAAGGGAACAGAACGGATTTCACCCTGGAGATTTTGGGCGTTATGAGAATGGAATATTGACGTTAATGGGCCGCAAGTCCTGTGTGCTGAATGTGGCCGGGCTTAAGGTCTTCCCTGAAGAGATAGAGGCAGTGCTTCTTGACCATCCATCGGTATCAAAGGCCAGGGTTTTCGGCGTTCCGCACCAGCGTTCAGGTGACATAGTCCGCGGCGAGGTGTGTCTGCATACCAAGGGGAAGCTAGAAAAAGAAGAGCTGCTGGTCCACTGCCGCAGGCATCTTGCCCCTTATAAGGTACCGGTGTCACTGGAGCTAGTATCCGATATCCCCACCACTCCCAGTGGGAAGGTGCAGAGACGTCCTCTGCCCTATCCTGCCCAACTTCTGGTCCCTCATCGACCGCCTATGCTTCTCATCCATCAGCTCCTTGAAAAACATGAGGATACGGCAGTAACAGAGGCAGTGGTCCCATCAAAAGGTATATTTGTAGACCCGAATAGAGGGCTTCTCCCCGAATACATTATCGAGTTGGTAGCGCAGTCTATGGCCGCAGCAAACGGATTTGATGCCAAGCAGAACGGCCAAATTCCACCCAGGGGGTTTTTGGTTGGGATAGACAGATTTTCCTGGATGGTTAAGGCACATCCGGGAGAGATCTTGCGGATAGAACTCAAAAAGGCATTTCAGTTTCAGACAGTAACCATTATGGAAGGCAGGGTAATTGGTCCTAATGGACCTGTAGCCTGCGGTGAACTCAAGGTATGGGAAGAAAAGGAGGAAAAATTATGAAGATGACCGGTATATGGTCTCTGGCCTGTGCATTGATTTTTTGTCTTGTCTTGATGCCTAGCCACAGATCAATTCTTGCAGCTAGCAATGACATCGAGGTCGGCAAGACATACTATCTCAAATGTAATCTCCATGCCGATCCGAACAACAACAAACTGTCATCAGTCAACTACCACTTGCCAGGTAAGGTCCTGAAATGGGGCACTCCAGTAACAATAAAAAAAATTTCTAAGAAAAAGGTCAAGTTTGAGGCAAATGGCGAAATCTTTAAATATGAGATCCATAAACGGACACGTAAAATAACAACCGTCAGAGAACATCTAGCACGTTTTCTGACTAC
>JALTHV010000039.1 GCA_027004315.1 Deltaproteobacteria bacterium | reverse complement strand
CGTTGCTGTTGACTCATTGGCCAAAGCCTGGTCCCAAACCCCCCGGCCAAAATCAGGGCATGATAGTCTCCCTTATCCACTATCAGTACTCCTCCAGGTCTGAAAGCATAGTCGCCGCCAGGGCTGCTACTGCCCCGATGGCCGCAGTCTCTGAACGGAGAGTCCGCAGACCCATGCTGGCAGAGAGAAAGCCTGTATCTTCACATGCCAGGATTTCCTCTCTGGAGAGGCCTCCCTCCGGCCCGATGACAATGACTACCGGCAGGGCCTTGGCCTGATCTCTCCAGGCAGAAAATAGAGACCGTAGCCTCTCTGATTCCCAGAGCAGTATCTTGGCCCCGGCATAGGGGATCTTTTCCAGTGCCTCTTTCAGGGGGACAGGTGGGTAGATAGCAGGCAAGAGACTACCCCTGCACTGTTTTAATGCCTGCCTGGCTATCTCCTTCCAGCGGTCCAGACGTCTGCCAGCCTTTTCATTATTTACTTTAACCACTGTGTGTTGGGTAATCACCGGATGGATGGCTTGAACTCCTAACTCAGTTGCCTTCTGTATCATCCAGTCCATACGATTTCCCTTAAGTAAGGCTACTATCAATTCAATCGGCAGGCAATCTCTCTGCTGTCTCCGGACCTCCATAATATTCAGGCCTGCCTGTGACCCATTTACCCAAACGACTTCCGCCTTGGCTACCCTTCCAGAGCCATCTATGAGCCTGACAAGACTCCCTGGTCCCAGATGCCGTACATGTAGCAGGTGATGTGCCTCTTGACCCGTAAGGGTAACAGTACCCTGGGTCTCTAAGGGGATGTCTGCGGGTATCAGAAAGTGAGATAGAGACATCTTTTACACTACAGGCCCAAGGACTTTGGGCCGATCTAAAAAGTAGGTAGTTTGAGTTTTTTGCAGAAGATCCGGTATGCCAAGGCTATTTTAGCAATAATAAGGGCATAAAAATCCATGTCTCATTCATACTATGACCCAGACTATATCTTCTCAATACTTGAAAAGGAAGGCCTCTTATTAAAAGAGCAGATATCGAAGCTCATTCCCTGGTTAGCCATACCTAAGCGAGGTAACCGTTCACATCCCCCTGTTGCAACCGTTCATATCTCCAGCCAGTAGTAGCATTTTGAAGGGTTTCAGTGCGGATTAATAGGCAGAGGCCCTGATCTTGTGCATCAAGCGATGCTTCTGAAACCCTTCAAAAGGCTACTACTGGCTGGGGGGAATGTGAACAGTTACTAAGCGAGAGGGTCAAGACCTTGTGCAGTGGTTGGACTTCCCGCATCTACCGAAGGAAGGAATCCAGTGCATAGTCGCAAAATCTGATCTGCCCCAGCTTATTGAGACTTACTTGAGCGTATGTTTATTAATAAAGATTTGCTTTAGCTTGACTTGGCCTCCTCGTATTGTTAAAAGAGAAAGGGAATAGATATTGAGAGCCTTTTCCAGAACTAGGGCCTTTATCCAGAGACAGGGCAGAATGGCCATCAAACAGACTGACTTGGCTTCAATTCATATAATTTTATAATTAAGGGCCTTTTTCATGAAAAAAAAGTCAGAGTTACAGGTCTTCCGTGAGTATCTGCAAAGGCACGGGCTGAGATATACGCAAGAACGGGAGCAGATAATAAAAGAGATCTTCTCTACCCATGACCACTTTGATATAGATACGCTGTATTTGGCTATGAGGCAAAAGGGGATACATATTTCAAAGGCATCCATATATCGTATTATGCCACTCTTGATAGACGCCGGCCTGATCCAGGATGTATTTTTTGAGGCCGGCCGCGTATACTACGAGCACACCTATGGTCATGAGCCCCACTGTCATCTTCGCTGTATTGAGTGTGGAAAGATAGAAGAATTCGTAGAACCCAGGTTGAAAGATATTGAAAAGGACCTGGCAGACCGTTTCGGTTATAAGATACTGAAGTCCAATTTAGAAGTGAAGGGATTTTGCCCTGAATGCTGTGAAAAATTTCTGGGAAAGAAATGAACTCCCTCCATGTAGTATTGGTAGAACCCGAGATACCGCCCAACACTGGTAATATTGCCCGAATCTGCGGGGCTACTAATTCTGTGCTCCATCTTGTCCATCCCCTTGGCTTCAGGACCGATGACAGGAGTCTCAAGAGAGCAGGCCTTGATTACTGGCCTAGTGTGACTATAAAACATCACAGCAGCCTGGAGGCCTTTATGTCTGAGGCCTTCGGAAAAGAACTCCTGTATTTCTCAACTAAGGGAAAATATATATACACCGAGGCCAAATTTACCCCGGGGTGCTATCTCGTTTTTGGGAAGGAGACCTCAGGGCTTCCTCCCTCTCTCATCGAGGAAAACATTGAGAGGTGCTTTTATCTGCCTATATGGGGTAAGGTAAGGAGCCATAACCTGTCTAATGTGGTAGCGATATGCGTTTACGAGGCATACAGGCAGCTTGGCATTTGGGACAGGCCTGAAGACCTGCATCAATCGTAACCGTTCACGTCCCCGGCCAGCGGTAGCATTTTGAAGGGTTTCAGTGCGGATTAGTAGGCAAAGAGCCCTGATCTTGTGCATCAAGCGATGCTCCTGAAACCCTGAAAAAGGCTACCGCTGGCCGGGGGAATGTGAATGGTTACTATCAATCTTCTATGCTGAGATAGGGTATGAGTGCCCACCTTGGTTCTACGAAATAATCGCACCACTGGCCGACAGACTCCCTCAATTCCCTGTCTGCTGTAATCAAAAATAGCTTTGTGGCAGGGTCTTCTGTCTTGAGATCCTGCATACGTGACTTGATATAGAGATCGGCCTTCTGGCTCTTGAATTTTGTATCAGTATAGATCACCATCAGGCGGCCCCGCTCTTCGACCGATACATGCCTCTCCTGGCCGTCAAAGACCAGCTCTACCCTTGCCCAGTCCTTTGCTCTCAACTCCCAGAGTTCAATAAAACGCTCCCTTGCCCTGGTAAAGTTATGACGGTCCAGCGTGGCCCATTCGGCAGAACTCTTTATCGCATTGTACCCATCGACCAACAGTACAGAGCCTGAACACAGATTGTAATGTCTCAGGATAAAGGCCGAAAGGTTTGAGATTTCTTCTATCTCATGAGGCAGGATACGTATTGGTGGGTGGCTGGCTACCATAAGGGTCTGCCATGCCTTTCTCTTTTCTGCCAGGACTAACTGAAGGCGACGGCGTAAGAATTCCTTCTCATTTTCGTTGAACAGTGACTGGAGGAGGGGACGTTCCATTTCCCCTAACAGGGCCTTGATTTTGCTGATTCCCTCTTCACTCGCAGCAAAGGCCCTCGCCTCCCCAAGGATCATCTCTGCCAGAGGTGAGCCGGCATCCTCACAACCTGGGAGCATCTGTCTCCAGTGGATTATCTCAAGCTGCAGGGCCTTTCTGACCTTCACCAGGGCCTGGACCGGGACAAGGGCATCGCTGAAAGCCCTTTCTACCTCCTCGTACTTGGACTCCAACCTCTTGAGCCTGGAAATTACCCTGGAGCGGGTACCGTATCTGATATCAAGCTGGGCCTGGGCCATGAGGGCCCTTTCCGCCGTCTCCAAGAGGTCTTTACTCCTGCCACTCAAGGAGTCTTTCCAGAGCCTCTCTTCATATCCATCACAGTTACAGAACTCCCGGTAGAACTCTGCGACCCTTGCCTCAACCTCTGAGTCTATTTTCTCTTTAAGGACCTTTGTGCACCTCATCTGCTCCTTTAGCCTGCCCTTGAGGCCCTTGACCAAGGCATCCTGTTCCAGACATTTTGCCTCCAGCTCCCCAATCCTGGATTCAAGTTTTTTCCTCGTCTTTTTGAGCCTTATTTCTTCCTGCTCGGCCCTCTGTAGCCTGGCTGACAGCTCATTAAGCCTTGCCTGCAGACCTGCCAGGGCCTCTGTGCCTGCATCTCTGTGTCCCCCGTTTCCCAAAAGGTCTGAGATCTCAGCCCATGCCCCTGGCAACAATTCCCTGGAGACTGTCAATTCACCTGTCCATAGGAATTTGTCCTTTAAGGCCTTTTCTCCCTTTTCTGCCAGACTCGAGCGATCATCCAGGGCAAAGGCAATGGCCAAACCAGGGTCTCCGGTACCCTTTATAAGCGTTTCCCAATTTTCCAGCAGCCATGCCTCACGGTGTGCCTCAATGACCTCTGCCCATCTGAACCACCTGGCATGAGGGAAGGACAGGAGAAAAAAGACACTCCTTACCCACTTTGAGGACACAAGGAGCGCTACTGACCTGGTAGTTATCGCCTGCCTGACACCAGGCTTCTTTACCGAATCACGGGTAATTCTGAATCCGGAGAGAACGGCCTGGCCTCTCATATCTTGCGCCAGGGCCTGACTAAACCGCAGGAAGGTCCTGGAAGAAAGCTGAGAAAGCAGCCAATTTGCCGCTTCTTCGCATACCTGAGGGGGATCCCAGTTATCAAGGATCTCAATGACCTCTTGTTTGAGCATAGATCTTGATCAAAACCTCTTTCGGCTGTCCAAAAGCAGGGTCACCGGGCCATCATTGACCAGGTGGACTCTCATATGGGTCTGAAAACGGCCAGTCTTTACCACAAGTCCCTTTTCTCTGATTTTATCAGCTACAAGCCTATAGAGTCTATTGGCCTCATCGGGGGAGGCGGCCTGGACAAATGAAGGTCTCCTTCCCTTCCTGCAGTCTGCACATACTGTGAATTGGGATACAAGGAGGAGTTCTCCTCCAATATCGGCTAAGGAGAGATTTAGCCGACTATCCCTGTCGTCAAATGCCCTTAGATCTACGCATTTTTTTGCCATAAAGGCCGCATCGAGATCGGTGTCACCTGAATCGACCCCGAGGAACACAAGGGCCCCCTGGCCAATACGTCCCACTATCTCTCTGTCTACCTCTACCCAGGCCTCAGTTACTCTCTGCCAGACAGCCCTCATGATTACCTTCCTATACAGATATACAGTATTTAGTAACTATGTTACTAGATTTCAGAAGGGCAATGCAAACTTGGTGTCCTTGCAAAAAATCTTTTTCTCACGCAAAAGCGCAAAGCTCGCAGAGGCAATCTATTGTTATTAAAGAAAAAACGTAACTTCTCAATAAGTTCTGGCGTAACCGTTTGCGTCTCCGGCCAGCGGTAGCTTTTTCCAGGGTTTCAGTGCGGATTAATGGGCAGAGTGCCCTGATCTTGTGCATCAGGCGATGCTCCTGAAACCCTG
>JALTHV010000038.1 GCA_027004315.1 Deltaproteobacteria bacterium | reverse complement strand
CACCAGCCGACGAGATTTTGACAGGAAGTATCTTGGAATTATATGCAACACCCGCACAACCAATATCATTGTCTCCTACTGCTGCTGCGATCCCAGCGCAGCATGTCCCATGGCCATAGCCTTTGTACTCAGAGTTATCAGGGTCTGGATCAGGGTTTGTATCATTGTCACCCCCTGTTTTATCCCAATTCCAAAAATCCCAGCCGTGGATGTCATCAACAAATCCATTTTTGTCATCATCAACCCCAGATTTTCCATTGAGCTCACTGTTGTTGGTATAGATATTATCTTTTAAATCTGGATGATCTATATCAATCCCTGTATCAATAATAGCAACTGTAATATAGGATTTTCCTCCATGTCCTGGGGGATCGAGGTCCCATGCCTCATCGGCGTCAACATCAGCATCACTTACTCCACCACCTTGGCCTGTGTTGCGTAAATGCCACTGCTTCGAAAACAAGGGATCATTGGGAAAGTATGAAAAATCAAGCTTAAATAAAAAGTTAGGCTGAGCCCATTCTATAAGCTCGCTTCTTTGGTAGATGTCTGAAACCTCAAGGACATTCCTCTCCTTTGGATTTTTTATCCTAAGGAGAAATTGATCCTCTGCTTTATAAAATTGCCTTACAATTTGCACATTGTTTTCCCTATTCAGTTCTTCAAGCTGATCCAAAGAGACCCCCGGTCTTATTTTGACGATAAACTGATCGGTTATCATCACTTCTTTTAAGGTTTCCTTATTTACGAAAACTGGTGTAACAAAGGCTACATCCGTCCGCTGTAATAGTGAGCTCATTACTTGTTTCAAATCATCAAGTGTTTTTTCTCTTTTTATTTGGAAAACAGCGAAATTTTTCTCTTTTATAAACTGTTTCGGTGTCAGTGTTTCAAGGGTATGGTACCCACGAACCATATCTTGTATTGAGGTAAAGGACAGTTTTTGTTTGAAACAGACAAGAAACTTCCTCTTCGATTTAAGAAGGGGGACCTTTCTTCCTCCGGCCCAGTAAAAATCGCCTTCATCTATTACATCATTGAAACTGTGCGTTTCTCTTTTTACTGTGTACCTATCCTCGGACATGTGTTTTATTGAATTGGTTTTGGATTTTTCGAAGGCCTGGCCAACACTACCAAATTCAATGGTTAAAGCCTGGGCAAGAAAGGCATTACTAACCAGCAGAATTACAGCTAAAATTGGTAAGAAAACAAATTTTTTTATCATGATAATACCTCCAATCACTATTTTGCCCTAAGAGGTCTGTCGGGAGGGTCTGCCCCGGGGAATCGGGGCTAAATAGAGTATATTTTACTGGAAGACTGGTCATTACGTGCCCTCCTGACGTCTCCTCTTCCCAGAGAAGGGCATTAAAATTCAACTCAAACCTGAAGCTCAAGGAATAAGCAAAAAATCACCTACATTTTACCATGAGCTATAAATTATTTTTACATTTCTGTTCTAAGCCTGTCAAGTATCTTTCACAGGACCTGCTCTGGCCCTGCAATGCCTGTTTCTTATTGACCACCCGTTCGCTCTCGCTCACTCGACGGAGCCCAGTACAATCTTCCTTCACCGCTCATAGGAATTGACCCACCTCTGCTCATAAAAATTGACCCACCAGAATTATGCTCAAATTTTGACCCACCT
>JALTHV010000037.1 GCA_027004315.1 Deltaproteobacteria bacterium | reverse complement strand
GATAACTGGTGGAAAAATGCAGTACTCGACAAGTTGTCTTTCCAGCAACAGCGACGAGTCGAACAAAAAGGAATAGTCTTCCTCTCATCATTGGATCTTGCTGCTTTGCTTCGGGTGTTAGATCAGAACTGGTACCAGATTTCAATGAAGATGAATCTGTCCCCGGAGGCGCGCCATTTTGTTAAAGAGATGCAAACCGTCCGGAACAGATGGGCTCATGCGGGCACGGAAGGGTTCCCTCTGGAGGATGTATACCGTGACCTGGATACGCTGCAGCGGTTCGCCACGGTGATTGAGGCCGAAGAGGCTTTTATTCAGGAGATTCGCACGACAAAAACATCATTGCTCGAAAGGCGCTTGACCTCTATTTCCAAAGCCCCTCCAAACGAAGAACAACCAACTTCTGGGGAAGGAACACAAGCAGCCGAGTTTGAACCTGGCCAGATTGTCTTTTTGAAGTCGAATCCTGAAATAAAGGGAGCAGTTATGTCGATTATGCCGGGTAAGCCGGAAAATCGCTACAACGTGTTCATTGATGGTGAGACGCGGATATTCTATGCCTCCCAGATACAGGCTGAAGATCGGAAAGACAAGGACTCTATCGTTTTGCCTTGCCAAAAATTTCATTCCTACCTTACCGCTCTTCAAATTCAATATCCAGGATTATCGACGCTTTATTCTCTTAACGCGGCTCGCGTTGATTTCATTCCATACCAATTCAGGCCAGTCCTGAAATTTATTCGATCCGACCGACCGCGATTACTCATTGCCGATGGTGTTGGAGTGGGGAAAACCATTGAGGCGGGGTTGATTCTGCGTGAACTGCAGGCCAGGCGTGATGTCCGCTCTGTTCTTATCGTCTGCCCTCGCCCACTGGTAACTGAACGAAAATGGCAAATTGAGATGAAACGTTTTGAAGAGCGTTTCGCTCATCTTGACGGCGGGACGCTTCGTTTCTGCATAAACGAAATGGACCTGGAGGGTGTTTGGCCCGAGCAATACCAGAAAGCCATTATACCCTATTCCTTGTTTGACGAGGCTCTCCTTTACGGGACAGGCCCGAATGGCAGGCGGAGACGTAAAAAGGGGCTGCTGGACTTGGACCCACCACCCCGGTTTGACCTGGTTATTGTAGACGAGGCTCATCACATCCGGAATTCCGATACGTATAGTCATAAGGCTGTAAGATTCTTTTGCGACCACGCCGAGGCGGTCCTATTCCTGACTGCCACACCGATACAGATGGGCAGTAATGATCTCTTTGTCTTACTCAATGTGCTTCGCCCTGATCTCATTATCGACCAAGAGAGCTTTGCGCACATGGCGGAGCCGAATCCGTTCATAAATCGCGCCGTAGACCTAGCACGCGGTCAGGGGTAACTGTTCACAATCCCTCCGGCCAGCAGTAGCATTTTGAAGGGTTTCAGGAGCATCGCTTAATGCACAAGATCAGGGCACCTGCCTATTAATCCGCACTGAAACCCTTCAAAATGCTACTGCTGGCCGGGGACGTAAACGGTTCAACAGGAGGGGGTGTGAACGGTTACGATTGAAAAGTTCAAATCTCGAAATAAGCCAGCATTCCCCCAAAAAGCGTCTACAAATCCTGATCGACGTCAGGGGCAACTTGCGGAACAAATAAATGATA
>JALTHV010000036.1 GCA_027004315.1 Deltaproteobacteria bacterium | reverse complement strand
GTTTTTGTACACTACGAATTACCTCCTTCACGTCTTTGAGAGAGGTAAGGTCAGCCGACATGGCATGGTACTCGGTGCCTGTCTTATCCATACGCCTGTGCATATCTTCAAGGCTGTCTAACCAGTCGTAGTAAGGCATGACACATTTGACTCCCCTGAAGGATAAATCAAGGGCTATGGCAAGACCGATGCCCTTTATGCCCCCAGTAACAATGGCCACTTTGTCTTTGAGTCCCATAGATACATCTCCCCTGCTGTTGGTTATCACCTTGTTTATCTCAAGGAGATTATTATAATAGTTCAAAATATGATATAAATAAACGGATTGCAGTGATGGACTTTGCTCAAAATGTTTTAATTGTGAGTTGTAACCGTTCACATCCCCTCTTGTTGCAACCGTCTACGTCCCCCTCACCCAAACCCTCTCCCCTAGGGGAGAGGGCAGGGTGAGGAGGCGAGAGCATGTTGGAAAAAGAAACACCCTGTGATCGGTTACATCGAAGTTGCCAGGATTTATTGAGAACTTACAAGATTGATGTCCTCGCAAAAAGTCTTTTTCTCACGCAAAGGCGCAAAGCACGCAAGGGCAATCTATTGCTATTAAAAGAAAAAATTTTGCGCCTTGGCGCCTTTGCGTGATATTTTGGATTTTTTACGAAACCATCAAGATTGTGAAAGGATAATAATTACCTCTAGATGATTCACCCCCAATATAGGAGAAAGACATATTTATGGATGCGCCGAAAAACAAAAAAAATATAATAGTCCCTGTTGAGTTAGGGCTTGATAGCACCTTTACCTTTGCCTGTACAAGGGAGATGCCCTGTTTCACCAGGTGCTGCAAAAATGCCCATGTTACGCTGACTCCATTTGATATCATTCGCATGAAGCACAGACTAGGTATGTCTTCAGATGAATTTCTCTATAAGTATACAACCCTTGGGCATATTGATAAGACAGAGCTTCCTGTTCCTATTATAAAAATGCAGGAAAATGGGGAGAATACCTGTCCATTTTTGGGAGACTCAGGGTGTAGTATCTATGAAGATCGTCCATTAACTTGCAGATATTATCCTATAGCTACAGGGATATTTCATGACAAGGACCTGGCTGCCAATAAACGTTTTTTTGCCCTAATAAAAGAAGATTACTGCCTTGGGCATAAACTTGGTAAAGAAATCACAATAAAAGAGTGGCGCAACAGTCAAGGCATTATTCCATACGATAAGGCAAATATAGGCTGGTCCGAGCTGATCCTCAAGCGCAAATCCCTATGGCCTTCTATAAAGATCCCTGAAAAGAGCTTACAGATATTCTTTATGGGTTGCTACAACATAGATCGATTCCGGCGTTTTGTGTTCGATAGCCCGTTCCTTAATGTATATATCGTTTCAGAAGAGAGAGTGAAGAAAATCTCCGAAGACGATCTTGCAATGTTAGATTTTGCTATGGATTGGCTAAAGACTACCCTATTAGGAGAAAATAGATTAAAAATGAGGGAACAGGTAGATGAAGCAGAGGCCATAGAGGCTGATTGAAGCCGTGTATGGAGTCTGAAATCCTCTCGACGTCTTGGCCGGCATAGCTCAGTGGTAGAGCAGCTGATTCGTAATCAGCAGGTCTTCGGTTCAAGTCCGAATGCCGGCTCCAG
>JALTHV010000035.1 GCA_027004315.1 Deltaproteobacteria bacterium | reverse complement strand
GCAATTGCACTGGGCAACCTGAGACTCCACTCGTCAAGGCCCCCATGGACCTTACTGGCTGCTACTGCCAGCCAATACGGGATCAGGGGCTTTGAGATATGGGGTTGCCAGCCGGAAGTGGGGTGTATGAAATCGCCTCTCACAAACATCTCTCTCACCACCTCTCCCACTCGGCCTTCGGATTTCCAGAGATGGGCCGTCCCCAGTTGGCAGAACAGGATCCAGGAGGTCGCAAGGAAGAGCGCAAGGGCCGAAAGGATCAGGGCCCTGCCTGAGATAGGGTCTTTTTGGGGTTTCAGGGAGATCCTACTGTGGTTTCGGTCCATGTACTAATACATAGTAGTCCTTGTTTATCCTCTTGCCTCCGGATATGGGGGACTTGCTCACGAATATCCACTCTCTGTCAGGGATGGCCTGAGGCCCGGGTATTACTGGCACTACCCGATCCAGATAGAAGTGAAGTATAGGGGCAAGGCGCCGGGCGTCTGTATATGCCGGATATCCCTTTTCCACAAGGGGTTTGATGGCCATTGCAACCTCTTTGCGTTCAGGGAGATAGTCAGGGATAACTATATAGTGATGCGTAGTTGCCAGGATCCCCACTCCAACAGAGGCCATTATAACGGCCGCAACTAACCATTTTTTTATGGAATCCCCGGCAAGGGACCATAGAGACCTCACTCCAATGATATAGGTCAGGGTAATCAGGGGAAATATGGGGAGTATGTATCGCCTGGACTTGTGGGAGGCAATAGAGATCAAGATGAAGTAAGCTATCCAGGCACCACTCAGGAAGGAAAAGGGGACCTGTTCAAAACTGGAGCAGACCCGCTCATTCCTTTTCTTCAGGCATATATAGCCAAGCCAAATGGTCATCCCCACTGTCATCACGCCTGTAATCCTGGACCAGCGCCAGAAATTGGAGATATAATAGAAGGGATTGCGTATGAGCTGCGGAAGATAGCTGGAGTGGTAATTCATACGCTCCATATATTCCTGGCCAATATAGATGGACCAGAATTGAGGAAAGGCAACACCTTGGACTATGAGCCAGATAGTAAAGGGTATGGAGGCCAAAATGGATGCCCATATATAGGGCAGGAGTCTCTCCCGACAAAAAAAGAACAGGAAAGGTAAGGCATATAAGGGGGCAAACAGGGCCAGAGGGCCTTTACTGAGCAGGGCCGTCGCCAGGCCTATGCCAAACAGCCATGGCATCAGGCCCTTCTGTCTCTTTTCGCTATCTGGCCACAGATCCACAAACACGGCAATAAATGCCAGGGTCATTCCAAAGACAAAGGTGGCGTCAGTAATGGCCGTTCTGGAGACCCTGAAGAGGTTAAAGCAACCAAGTAAGAGCCATGGAGCAAGCCAGGCCCAGTATGGC
Organism: Deltaproteobacteria bacterium; assembly: GCA_027004315.1. Taxonomy (GTDB): domain Bacteria; phylum Desulfobacterota; class Dissulfuribacteria; order Dissulfuribacterales; family UBA3076; genus JALTHG01. Next base: position 266 of record JALTHV010000035.1, on the reverse strand, counting down.
CCTACTGTCTCCCATGCCCCCCACGCTATCACTATAAAAGAGAGGAGGCCAAATATGGCGTTAGGAACCCTGAGGCCCAGCTCGTTTACCCCAAAGACCTTATAGGACATGGCGGTCAGGGCATAGATCAGTGGCGGCTTCCTGACAGATATCTTCCCATTTATCTCAAGATCCAGTAGACTGTGGGTATGATAGATGTAGAGACTCCTACCTGCAGTGAGGGCCTCATCCCATAGATCTATACTCCCTTTCCCCAGGTTCCAGAA